>CAKUMG010000118.1 GCA_934667465.1 uncultured Actinoplanes sp.
GCAGACGATGACGTTCGTCGTCTGGGCGCGGACGGGCACGGACGGCTCGCCGATCTACACGAGCCATCTGCAGGTCTCGATGGATGGCGAGCTGCTGACGAACCCGACCGGCAGCGCCGCGTCCGGCTATGAATATGTGCTGCGCTTCTCCGCGCCGCTCGTCGGCGATGAGCGGGAATACACGCTGCGCATCCTTGCGTGGGACGATGCCGGAAATTCCGCCATGCGCACCGTGAAGATCGTCTATCAGACGGTCTCGGAGGGCGACGACATCGGCGAGGCGACTATCCGCATCGACGCCACGACCGTCGGCCTCGGCGTCGTCGACGAGGAGACCGTCTGCATCAAACAGGGCGACACGGCAGCACAGACCGTGCTGCAGATGCTGGAGGACTGCGGCTATGAGGCGGGCTATGACGGCCTTGCGGAAAAGAACGGCGGTTTTTATCTCATGCGCCTGACGCGCGGCGACCTGCTGTATCGCGCGCAGGTGCCGGAGCGCCTCTGGACGCTCATCCAGCGCGACGGCATCTCGCTGACGGGCGCGCCCGGCCGCGACAGCCTCGGTCAGCACGACTACACCTGGGGCGCGGGCTGGATGTATGACGTCAACGGCTATTACCCCGGCAAGGGCCTGTCGGAATGGATGCTCGGCGACGGCGATGTGCTGACGCTGCGCTTCACGCTGGCCTGGGGCAAGGATATCGACGGCTTCGGCGCGACGGGCGGCGGCTACGGCGTGCTGTCCAGCTACTGCTATGTCTGGCGTGACGGGCAGGAGATCGCACTCGGGCACGACTGGAAGGAGACGGCCCGCGTCGAGCCGACGGAGACGGAGGACGGCTACGCGGACTATGTCTGCACGAAGTGCGCCGAAACGCGCCGCGACGTCCTGCCGAAGACCGGAACGGTCGACCCGACGGATCCCGCGGAGCCGCCAACGGCCCCCACGGACCCGACGGAGAACGGAAACGAGAGGAGCATGTTCCTTGAAACGAATGCGGAATATTCTGATCCTGCTGCTGTGCGCTGCACTGCTGGCGGGCTGCGGCGCAAGATCGGCGCCTGCAAAGGCACTCGCGGGCTGCCGGGCGCTGCTCGGGCTGCCCGCGGGCGAGCTGGCCAGCGACATCCTGGTGAATGCACTGTCGGTCGTCGATCCGATGCCGGACACCGGGGAGCCCCTGCAGGACCTGATCGCCGCCCTCGGCACCGCCAACGAGCGGATCGAGGCCGCGGTCCAGGACGACGACGCCCGCGACGGCATGGGCACGACGGTCACCTCGATCCTGCTGGCCGGCGACCGGGTCGCGGCGCTCAACGTGGGCGACTCCCGCTGCTACCTGGTGCGCGACGACGTCCTGCAGCAGATCACGAAGGACGACACCTATGTGCAGGCGCTGGTCGACCAGGGCGTGCTGACCCCGGCCGACGCGCGCCGGCACCCGCAGCGCGCGCTGGTCACCCAGGCCGTCCAGGGCGGTCCCTTCCGCCCCGCGGGCCGGATGGTGCCGGTCCGGCCGGGCGACCGGTTCCTGCTGTGCAGCGACGGCCTCAGCGACTACGTCGAGGACGGTGTGATCCAGGAGACGCTGCGCTCGGAGGCCGACCGCGAGCAGTGCGCCCGGAAGCTGATCGCCCACACGCTCGAGGCCGGCGCGCCCGACAACGTCACCGTGATCATCGCCGACGTCGTGGAGACCGCCGGCGTCGTGGACACCGCCGACCCCGGGCAGGACGCGAGCTGAGTGGCGATCGAGACCGAGCGGCTCGTGCTGCGCCGCTTCCGGGCGGAGGACGCGGCGGCGCTGGCCGCCTATCGCAACGACCCCGAGGTGGCGCGCTACCAGTCGTGGAGCGTGCCGTACTCGCTGGACAAGGCCCGGTACTCCGTGCAGACGATGATCGCGGCCGACCCGAGCATGCCCGGCTGGTTCCAGTGGGCGGTCGAGCACGCCGGTGAGCGGGTGCTCATCGGCGACGTCGGCGTCAACCTGGCCGACAACCTGCGGCAGGCCGAGGTCGGCTACACCCTGGCGCCGGAGCGCCAGGGCCAGGGTTATGCCACCGAGGCCGTCCGGGCCGTCCTCGACCACGCCTTCACCGTGCTGGGCCTGCACCGGGTCTCGGCCGAGTGCGACGCCCGCAACGACCGCTCGGCGCGGCTGCTGGAGCGGCTCGGCTTCACCCGCGAGGGCCTGCGCCGCCAGCACACCTGGATCAAGCGGGAATGGACCGACGACCTGCTGTGGGGCGTCCTCGCCGAGGAGTGGCTCAGTCGGGAGCACGGAAGCGGGCGCTCCTGAAGATCAGGAGCGCCCGCTCAGGCCGTACGGGTGGGGGATCAGCCCTCGTAGCGCAGCCAGACCGCCCCCAGCGGGGGCACCCGGAGCGCGGCGGAGGCGTTGAGGCCGTGCCAGGGGAGCGCCTCGGCGTGGACCTCGCCGAGGTTGCCGACGCCCGAGCCGCCGTACAGCTCGCTGTCGGTGTTGACCACCTCGCGCCAGACGCCCTCGCGGGGCAGGCCGATGCGGTAGCCGTCGTGCGGGACGGCGGCGTAGTTGACGATGCAGGCGAAGGCGTCGCCGTTGGGGGCGAAGCGCAGGAACGCGAAGACGTTGTGCTGGGAGTCCTCGGACGTGATCCAGCGGAAGCCCGCCGGGCTGGTGTCCTGCGTCCACAGGGCCGGCGTCTCGCGGTAGACCCGGTTGAGGTCCGTCACGAGCCGCTTGATGCCGCCGCCGCGGGCCTCGTCGGCGATCAGGTCCCAGTCGAGGCCCCGCTCCTCGCTCCACTCCCGCTCGTCGCCCATCTCGGCGCCCATGAAGAGCAGCTGCTTGCCGGTGAAGGCCCACATGAAGCCGAGCAGCGCGCGGGTGTTGGCGAGCTTCTGCCACTGGTCGCCGGGCATCTTGCCGGTCAGCGAGCCCTTGCCGTGCACCACCTCGTCGTGGCTGATCGGCAGGATGTAGTTCTCGCTCCAGGCGTAGACCGTGGCGAAGGTCATCTGGTGGTGGTGCCACTGCCGGTGAACGGGCTCGTGCTCGATGTACGAGAGCGTGTCGTTCATCCAGCCCATGTTCCACTTGAAGCCGAAGCCGAGGCCGCCCAGGTGGGTGGGGCGGGTGACGCCGGGCCACGCGGTCGACTCCTCGGCGATCGTCATCACGCCGGGGTTGTGCTTGTAGACGGTCGCGTTCATCTCCTGGAGGAAGCTGATCGCCTCCAGGTTCTCCCGGCCGCCGTACTGGTTGGGGGTCCACTCGCCTTCCTTGCGCGAGTAGTCCAGGTAGAGCATCGAGGCGACCGCGTCGACGCGCAGGCCGTCGGCGTGGAACTCCTCGCACCAGTAGAGGGCGTTGGCCACCAGGAAGTTGCGGACCTCCTTGCGCCCGAAGTCGAAGACGTAGGTGCCCCAGTCGGGCTGCTCGCCGCGGCGCCAGTCGCCGTGCTCGTAGAGCGGGGTGCCGTCGAAGCGGGCCAGGGCCCACTCGTCCTTGGGGAAGTGGGCCGGCACCCAGTCGAGGATCACGCCGATGCCCGCCTGGTGCAGCTTGTCCACGAGATGGCGGAACTCGTCGGGCGAGCCGAAGCGCGAGGTCGGGGCGAAGTAGCCGGTGACCTGGTAGCCCCAGGAGCCGCCGAACGGGTGCTCCATGACCGGCATCAGCTCGACGTGCGTGAAGCCGGTCTCCTTGACGTAGTCGACGAGCTGCTCGGCGAGCTCGGTGTAGGAGAGGCCGGGCCGCCACGAGCCGAGGTGCACCTCGTACGCGCTCATCGGCTCCTGGTGCCACGAGCGGGTGGCCCGCTCGGTCATCCAGTCGCCGTCCTGCCACTCGTAGCCGCTCTCGTACACCACCGACGCCGTAGCCGGCGGGATCTCGGTGTGCTGGGCGAGCGGGTCGGCCTTCTCCCGCCACTGCCCGTCCCGGCCGAGGATCTTGAACTTGTACTTCGCGCCGGACTTCACGGCGGGCACGAAGATCTCCCAGACGCCGGTGCTGCCCAGCGAGCGCATGGGCCAGCCGTCGTAGGGTCCCCAGCCGGTGAAGTCGCCGATCAGCTGGACGCCGCGGGCCGCGGGGGCCCAGACGGCGAAGGCCGTGCCGTTCTCGCGCGGGTGGGCGCCGAGCACCGTCCACAGCTTCTCGTGGCGGCCCTCGCCGATCAGGTGCAGGTCGAGCTCGCCCAGCGACGGCAGGTGCCGGTAGGGGTCGTCGCAGACGGTGCCGTCCACGTCGATCCCGTACTCGAGCACCGTGCCGGGCAGCGCCGCGGCGAAGACGCCGTCGGGGTGGATCTCGGTCATCTCGGTGCGTTCGCCGCCGGCCACGACCGTGACGGTCTTGGCGCCCTTGCGCATGGTCCGGATGACGGTGTGCTCACCGGTCGGGTGGGCGCCCAGCACCGCGTGCGGGTCGTGGGTGTCGCCCGAGACCACGGCGCTCAGCTGACGCTGGTCCCCGGCCAGGGAGGGGGTGGACGCGGTCTGTCCGATCATCGGATGGTTCCTCCGGGGGTGTCAGCCGGCGAGCCGGGCGATGGAGCGCAACGGGATGCGCAGCCATCCGGGCCGGTGCCGGGCTTCGTATGCGGCCTCGTAGACCGCCTTGTCCAGCTCGTACGCCGCGAGCAGCGCGCCCTGCTCGCGCGGGTCCTGCCCGGAGGCGGCCGTGTAGCCGTCGCAGAACGCCGCGCGGTTGCGGTCCACCCACTCGCGGGCCCGGGCGGCGAGGTGCTCGTCCTCGGTCTGGTCCGCGAGCAGCTGGTACGCCGCGTATTCGTAGCTGCGCAGCACGCCGGCGATGTCCCGCAGCGGCGAGTCGGGCCGCCGGCGTTCCTCCAGCGGCTGCCCGGGCTCGCCCTCGAAATCGATCAAGAGCCAGGCCTCGGGGGTACGCAGCACCTGGCCCAGATGCAGGTCACCGTGGACCCGCTGGACCGTCACCGGCTCGCCGCCCAGCTTGCGGAAGCGCTCCTCGATCACCGGCACGTACTCGCGCAGCTCGGGCACCGCCTCGGCGGACGACGTGAGGCGGGACAGCAGGGTCTCGACGGGCAGCGGTGCCGCGCTGGTGCCCAGCTCCGCCGCGAGGGCCTGGTGCACCAGGGCGACGGCCTCACCGAGCCGGTAGGACTCGCCCGCGAAGTCGCCGCCGACCTCGTCCGCGCCGTACGCGGCGTCGGCGAACAGGTCCCGGGCGCTGGCCGTGGCCATGGCCCAGCCCTCGGCGGAGTTGGCGGCATACGCGGTGACCATGCCCAGCGGGCACGGGCCGTCGGCGGTGCTCACCTCGAACGCGCCGAGCAGCCGGGCCACGTGCGCGTTGCCGGTGCGCCCGAGGACCCGGTTGAGCTCGATGTCGGGGTTGATCCCGCAGTCGACCCGGCGGAACACCTTGAGGATGGCGTCCTGCTCGAAGATCACGCTGGTGTTGCTCTGCTCGGCGTCGAAGACGCGCGGCGCCGAGTCCAGCGGCAGGACGACGTCCGGTTCCCGGGTGAACGTGATGTCGCCGGCGGTGGCCGACGTGTCGAGCAGCTCCAGCAGGAAGCGGGCCGCACCCGGGTCGTAGAGCGCGTCGTAGCCGGTGCGCTCGCCGTCGGTCCCGATCGTGGCGACCGCGCTGTATTCCGAGATCGGGCCGTTGTCCCAGGCCACGAGCACCTGGTAGCGCTCGCTGTGTCCGTCGGTGTAGGTGGCGTCCACGAGCATGAGATCCAGGTCGTCCCGCAGCGGGGTGACCGAGGAAGGCGTGGCGGAGGCCAGGGTTCGGCTACGGCCCGCGTACCAGCGTTGCTGGGGGAGCCATTCGTCGAAGGGCAGCGTCATTGCTTCTCCTCGGACCCGCAGAGCTGGAACCAGTAGAACCCGTGACCGGGCAACGTCAGCAGGTACGGCAGCTGTCCGATGCGCGGGAAGTTCACGTGGCCGGTCAGTTCGACCGGGGTGTACCCGTTCCAGTGCTGCAGGTTCAGCTCGATGGGCTGGGGGAAGCGCGAGAGGTTGTTGACGCAGAGCACCACGTCGTCCTCGGTCTCGCGCAGGTAGGCGAGGATCGACGGGTTGGACCCGCCGAGCTCGCGGAACTCGCCGACGGCGAACGCGTCGTGGCGGCGCCGCACGGCCAGCATCGTGCGGGTCCAGTTCAGCAGCGAGGTGGAGCTGTCCCGCTGCGCCTCCACGTTGACCGACTGGTACCCGTAGATCGGGTCCTGGTTGGCGGGGAGGTAGAGCCGGCCGGGGTGGGCGGTGGAGAAGCCCGCGTTCCGGTCGGGCGTCCACTGCATCGGCGTCCGGACACCGTCGCGGTCACCGAGCCAGATGTTGTCACCCATGCCGATCTCGTCGCCGTAGTAGAGCACCGGCGAACCGGGCAGCGACAGCAGCAGCGCGGTGAACAGCTCGATCTGGTTGCGGTCGTTCTCCAGCAGCGGGGCGAGCCGGCGGCGGATGCCGACGTTCGCCTTCATGCGCGGGTCCTTGGCGTACTCCGAGTACATGTAGTCGCGCTCTTCGTCCGTGACCATCTCGAGCGTCAGCTCGTCGTGGTTGCGCAGGAAGATGCCCCACTGGGCCATGTCCGGGATGGCCGGCGTCTGCGCCAGGATCTCGGAGATGGGGAAGCGCGACTCGCGCCGGACCGCCATGAAGATGCGCGGCATCAGCGGGAAGTGGAACGCCATGTGGCACTCGTCGCCGCCCGCGCCCGGGTCGCCGAAGTACTCGACGACGTCGGCCGGCCACTGGTTGGCCTCGGCGAGCAGGACCCGGCCCGGGAACTCGTCGTCGATCACCTTGCGGCAGTGCTTGAGGAACTCGTGCGTCTCGGGCAGGTTCTCGCAGTTCGTGCCCTCGCGCTCGAACAGGTAGGGCACGGCGTCCAGCCGGAAGCCGTCGATGCCCAGCCCCAGCCAGAAGCGCAGGACGTCGATCATCGCTTCCTGCACGGCCGGGTTGTCGTAGTTCAGGTCCGGCTGGTGGCTGAAGAAGCGGTGCCAGTAGAACTGCCGGCGCACGGGGTCGAACGTCCAGTTCGACTCCTCGGTGTCGACGAAGATGACCCGGGCGTCCTTGTACTGCTCGCTGGTGTCGCTCCACACGTAGTAATCGCCGTACGGCCCGTCGGGGTCGCGGCGCGACTCCTGGAACCACGAGTGCGAGTCCGACGTGTGGTTCATGACCAGGTCGGTGATGACCCGGATGCCACGCTTGTGCGCCGCGTCGAGCAGGGCGACGAAGTCGTCGACCGTGCCGAACTCGGGCAGCACCCGGTAGAAGTCGCGGATGTCGTAGCCGCCGTCGCGCAGGGGCGAGTCGTAGAACGGCGGCAGCCAGAGGCAGTCGACGCCGAGCCACTGCAGATAGTCCAGCCGCTCGATCAGGCCGCGCAGGTCGCCGGAGCCGTCCGAGCTCGAGTCGTAGAACGCCCGGACCAGCACCTCGTAGAAGACGGCTCTCTTGAACCAGGTCCGGTCGGCCGGCAGTGTCCGGGCATGGCCGAAGTCGTCGGCGGTCGGGTGTTCGACCACCCCGTCCTCGACGTGGCTGCCCTCCGTGGGATCGTGCTCGACCGTTTCGTCGAGGCCGCTCGTCAGGTCCATCAGACGTTCACCTACCCCACCCCGCAGGAACTGAATCGCACATGCCGCAGCGCGGCGCACAACACCGCCGGAGCGGCAGGGACCGCCGCCGGGGACAGGCGTCGTCACCCGGGCGGCGGAAGAGGCCGTCGCAGCGGCCCCGGGGGGTCGCTACGGACGCCCCCGGTGGCGGGGCCCCTCGTCTTCGAGGCGGCCCCGGACTTGCTAGCGGCGCGGAGTCACCACGAAGACGTGTGCCGGCTCGACGTACGGGTCGATCCGGACGGCGTTGTGCTGGCCCCACTCGTAGGACGCCCCGGTGATCTGGTCGACCACGTCGAAGCGCTCGTGCCAGTCCATGCCCAGCGCCGGCATGTTCAGCGTGGTGTTGCCCCACTCCACGTTCTGCTCGTCGAAGGTGCAGATCACCAGGACGGTGTTGCCCGTCTCCGGGTCCCGCTTCGACCAGCAGAGCAGCTCGCTGTTGTCGATGTCGTGGAACTCGATGTTGCGCAGCCACTGCAACGCCGGGTTCTCGCGGCGGATCTTGTTGAGACGGGTGATGTACGGAGCCAGCGACCGGCCGGCCCGCTCCTCACCCGCCCAGTCCCGCGGCTTGAGCTCGAACTTCTCGTTGTCGATGTACTCCTCCGCGCCCGGACGGGCGACGTGCTCGAACAGCTCGTATCCGGAGTACATGCCCCAGGACGGCGAGAGCATGCTCGCCAGGACCGCCCGCATCTTGAACATCGGCGCGCCGCCGTGCTGCAGCGACTCGTGCAGGATGTCCGGGGTGTTCGGCCAGAAGTTCGGGCGCATCCAGTCGATCGAGGCCTTGAGCTGGCCCATGTACTCCTTCATCTCCCAGGCCGTGGTGCGCCAGGTGAAGTACGTGTACGACTGGGTGAAGCCGATCTTGCCCAGGCCGTTCATCATCGCGGGGCGGGTGAACGCCTCGGCGAGGAACAGCACGTCGGGGTCGACGGCCTTGACCTTGGCGATGCACCACTGCCAGAAGTTGAGCGCCTTGGTGTGCGGGTTGTCGACCCGGAAGATCTTGACGCCCTGCTCCACCCAGTGCAGGACCACGCGCAGGACCTCCTCGCGCAGGCCCTTCGGGTCGTTGTCCCAGTTCAGCGGGTAGATGTCCTGGTACTTCTTGGGCGGGTTCTCGGCGTAGGCGATGGTGCCGTCGGCGCGGGTGGTGAACCACTCCGGGTGCTCGGAGACCCAGGGGTGGTCGGGCGCCGCCTGCAGCGCCAGGTCCATGGCGATCTCGAGGCCGTGCTCCTGCGCGGTCGCGATGAAGGCCCGGAAGTCGTCGAGCGTGCCCAGCTGCGGGTGGATCGCGTCGTGGCCGCCCTCGTCGGAGCCGATCGCCCACGGCGAGCCGACGTCCTCCGGGCGGGCGACGAGGGTGTTGTTGCGCCCCTTGCGGTTGATCTTGCCGATCGGGTGGATCGGCGGCAGGTAGAGCACGTCGAAGCCCATGCCGGCGACGGCGGGGATCCGCTTCGCCGCGGTCGCGAACGTGCCGTGCTCGATCGGGGTGGCGCCGGGGCCGATCTTCGCGCCCTCGGAGCGCGGGAAGAACTCGTACCACGACGAGTAGAGCGCGCGCTGCCGGTCGACCCAGATCGAGAACGAGCGGGTGGTGGTGACCAGCTGGCGCACGGGGTTGTCCCAGAGCAGCTGCTCGAGATCCAGGCCGGGGGAGACCCGGTTGAACAGCGAGCGGCTCTCGTCGCGCAGCGCCGCCGCGGCGGCGCGCACGGTCTCCTCGTCGGCTGCCGGCACGATCTTGGCGGCGAGGTCGAGGATCTCGGCGCCCTCGATCAGGTCGTTGGCGAGGTCCTCGAGGCCCTGGCCGGCGCCGATCTTCTTGGTCACCGCGTTGTGCCAGGTGCGGTAGGGGTCGTCGAACGCCTCGACGGTGAACGTCCAGCGGCCGACCCGGTCCGGCTTGATGATGCCGTGCCACTGGTCCAGGCCGGGTTCGCCCGGCTCGAGGCGGGTGAACGGCTCGGTCTCGCCGTGCGGGCCCTGCCATACCACGTTGACCCCGAGGGCGTGGTGGCCTTCCCGATAGGACACCGCGGAGATCGGCACGAGCTCACCGACCACCGCCTTCGCGGGGTAGCGGCCGCAGGACACGGACGGTGTCACGTCTTCGATGGGAAAGCGACCGGTCATGATCCTCACCGTAGTCAGAGGAAGCGGGGGAAGGCTCGGCGACGGGCGAAAAGCAACGGCCGTCCTCGCTGGTTTCTCCGCATTGGAGCAAGCGCAAACGGCCGGGCACCCGATGCCTGACAACCTACCGGAGACAGGTGACCGGATTCCGGCGAGGCGCGCCCTGACGCGACGCGGAAATGCATCCGTTTCCGTGTCGTGTCACACGTTTGCGCCCGGGAAACATGCCCCGTCGGCGCGAAAAGCCGCGAAACGGTCAAGTTGCCTGTCGGTTGCCATCGGTACGCGCCCCTCAAGCGCCCCCGGCCACCGCCGAGAGGAAGGCGACGCAACCCCACCCGGGGCTGTGCGCCAAGCCCAGGGGGAACTCATGGCCGGTCCGTCCACCGCGCTCTCGCCGATCATCGCGGCGAGCACGCACTGGCTCGTCCGCGCCTACCCGGCCACCGGCACCGACCAGGCCGCCGCCACCCTCAACGAGCTGCAGGCTCGCCAGGCCGTCACCGTCGCCGCGTGGCTGCGCTACCCGACGCCGATCGACGCGGAGCTCGTGGCGATGGCGGGGCCCGGCGGCTCGGCGGTCCTCGACTGGCGCACGGGCAGCGAGCCCGACGACGAGATGGCCGAGGACGAGGGCTGGCGCACCTGGGTCGACGAGGTCGTCGTCAGCTGGGCGGCCTGCCTGCTCGCCGACCCGCTGCTGGCCGTCCGGGCCGTCGACGCGGTAGCAGATCCGCGGGCCGGCCGGCAGGTCGGCGAAGCGGTCCTCGTCCGTGGCGCGGGGCG
>CAKUMG010000119.1 GCA_934667465.1 uncultured Actinoplanes sp.
GGGTCGCCGACGCGGTCGTCACCACCTGGGCCGGGGGCGACGGCGACACCCGCCTGGTCGGCTACGTGGTCGCGGCCGGGGACACCGGCGACCTGCCCGGCTTGCTGCGCCCGGAGCTGGCGGCGCGGCTGCCCGAGTACATGGTGCCGGCCAGCCTGACCGTGCTGCCCGCGCTGCCGCTCAACGCGAACGGCAAGGTGGACCGGGCGGCCCTGCCCGCGCCGCGCTGGGCCGACGACGAGGCCCCGCCGGTGCCGCCGCGCACCGACGTGGAACGGGTCCTCGCCGGGATCTGGCAGGACGTGCTGGGCCGCGACGGCGTCGGCGTGCACGACGACTTCTTCCGGCTCGGCGGGCACTCGCTGCTCGGCACCCGGGTCGCCGGCCGCGCCGCGGACGCGTTCGGCGTCGACGTGCCGGTCCGGCTGCTGTTCGAGGCCCCGACCGTCGCCACGCTCGCGGCGGCCCTGCAGGACCGCGAACCGGCACCCGGGCACCTCGCGTCCGTCGCGGCCGCCCGCCTGGAACTCGCCGGGCTCACCACCGAGGAACTGCAGGCCATGCTGGGGGAACAGCAGTGAGCGACCGGGAACGGCTCATCCAGGAGTTGCTGGCCCGGCGCGGCCTCGCCCAGCCGCCGCGCGCATCGATTCCGCGGCGGCCCGCGGGCACGACGACCGTGCCGCTGTCGCCGATGCAGCGCGGCATGTGGTTCCTCGACAAGCTGGTGCCCGGCAATCCCGCGTACGTGCTCAGCCAGGCCGTCCGGCTGAGCGGGCCGGTCGACGTGGCCGCGCTGCGCGCCTCCGCCGCCGAGCTGGTGGCCCGGCACGAGGCGCTGCGCATCCGGATCCGGCCCGACGGGGTTCAGGAGATCCTCGCGGAAGGCGGCGACGTCTTCGCGGTGGTGCCGCCCACAGATCTCGTCCGGACGGAGAGCGAGACGCCGTTCGACCTGGGCCGGGCGCCGCTGCTGCGGGTCCGGCTGGCCGAGCTGGGACCGGACGACCACCTGCTCGTGGTGACGCTGCACCACATCGTCGCCGACGAGCGGTCGCTGGGCATCGTGCTCGGCGAGCTGCTCGACGGCCACGACCGGCACCGCACCGGCGGGCCCGCGCTGCCCGCGCCCGCCGTGCAGTTCGGCGACTACGTGCTGTGGCAACAGGACCGGGACACGGCCGGCCTCGAAGACTTCTGGCAGGAGCAACTGACGGGTTTCGCGGACGCCCTGGAGCTGCCCCTCGATCGGCCCCGGCCGGCGCTGCCCACGCTCGCCGGGGCCACCCGGCCGTTCGTGCTCGACGACGGGCTCACCGCCGCGATCGACGCGCTTGCCAGGCGTACGGGATGCACGCGTTTCATGATTTTTCTGACCGCGTTTCAGGTGGTCCTCGCCCGGCTCGCGGGCCAGAACGACATCTGCGTCGGCTCGCCCGTCTCGCTGCGCGACGACGACCGGCTGCAGGACACCGTCGGCCTGTTCGTCAACAGCCTGCCGCTGCGTACCGACCTGTCGGGCGACCCCGCCCTCGACGAGATCCTCGACCGCGTACGCCGCACGTGCGTCGCCGCCATCGGCCACGCCGCCCTGCCGTTCGAGCGCATCGTGGAGCTGGCCGCCCCGGCCCGCGACCCCGGCCGCAATCCGCTGTTCCAGGTCATGCTCGTGCTCAACAGCGCCGGGGCCGGCCTCGACCGGGGTAACCTGACCGCCCGGCCCGTGCCGCTGCGCCGCGACACCGCCCGCCTCGACCTGACCGTCGCCGTGCACGAGGGCGGCTCCGGGCTCTCCGGCGTGGTCGACTACCGCACCGACCTGTTCGACGAGGTCACCGTCGACCGGCTGATCGACCACCTGCGTCTCGCGTTGCACACGCTCGCCACCAGCGGCGGCACCCGGCTGTCCCGGCTCGGGTTGCCCGCGGCCGAGCTCGCCGACCTGGCCCGCTGGAACGACACGGGCTGCCCCTTGTCGTCCGGCTCCTCCGGCGACGGCGGCGACAGCGGCGACAGCGGCGACAGCGGCGACGACGACGCGACGCTGCACTCGCTGGTGCTGGCCCGCGCGGCGGCCGATCCCTCGGCGGTCGCGGTGCTGGGCGACGGGCCTCCCCTCACCTACGGCGACCTGGACCGCCGCTCGGCTCTCGTGGCGGGTGGACTGCAGGCGCTGGGCGTCCGGCCCGGCGAGCCCGTCGGCATGGTGCTGCCCGCGGGGGCGGACGCGGTGGTGGCGATCCTGGGCATCCTGCGCGCCGGGGCCGGCTACCTGCCCCTCGACCCGGCGCATCCGGAGGCGCGGCGGGAGGCGCTGCTGCGCGCGGCCGGGGTGCGGGTCACGGTCGACGCGGCCTTCGATCCTGGGCTTCCTGCAAGGCCGGGGAAAGATCATCCGGATCAGCTCGCGTACGTCATCCACACCTCCGGCTCGACCGGCGAGCCCAAGGGCGTCATGGTCGCGCACCGCACCGCCGTCAACCTGGCCCGCTCCTTCGCGGCGCTGCACGGCATAACGGCCGCGGACCGGCTGCTGATGGTGCCGCCGCTGAGCTTCGACGCGTCGGTCGGCGACCTGTTTCCGGCGCTGATCAGCGGGGCCGCGCTGGTCGTGCACCCCGCCCCGGCCACGCTGACCGGCCCGCAGTTCCTCGAGCTCTGCCGCGCGCAGGGCATCACGCTCGTGGACACGGCCGCGCCGCTGTTCCTCGCCTGGGTCGCCGGCCTGGCCGACGACGCCGGCGCGGGCCCGCTGCGGGCCGTCATGGTGGGCGGGGAACCGGTGCCGCTGACCACCATCCGGCGCTGGGCCGGGCGGACGCCGGTCTACAACCACTACGGGCCCACCGAGGCGACCGTGTGCGCCACCACCTACACCACCGTGGACGGCAGCGAGCTGCCCGGCGTGGGCTTCCTGCCGATCGGCAGCCCGCTGCCCGGCGTCCGCGTGCACGTGCTCGACGCGGCGCTGCGCCCGGTGCCGATCGGCCGGGCCGGCGAGGTGTACATCGGCGGGCTCGCCCCGGCGCTCGGCTACCTCGGCGCGCCCGGCGCGACGGCGGCCCGGTTCGTCCCCGAGCCTTACGCCTCCCGCCCGGGCGGCCGCATGTACCGCACCGGTGACCTGGCCCGGCACCGCGCCGACGGGACCCTGCAGTTCCTGGGCCGCACCGACCGGCAGGTCAAGATCCGCGGACACCGGATCGAGCTCGGCGAGGTCGAGGCCGCGTGCGCCGCCCTGCCTGGGGTGCACCGCGCGGCGGTCGTCGCCGTGGACCATCCGAGCGGCAAGCGCCTCGCCGCGTACCTCGTGCCCGCCGACGTGGACCTGCGCGAGGCCCGCGCGGAGCTGCGCCGGCGGCTGCCCGGCCACCTCGTCCCGGCCGCGCTCGCTGCGGTGCCCGAGCTGCCCACCACCCGGCACGGCAAGCTCGACCTGGCGGCGCTGCCCGAGGCGCTCGGCGTGCAGGACCGGCGGCCGCCGCGGACCGCGACCGAGCGTACCCTCGCGGTGATCTGGCAGGAGATGCTCGGCACCGGGCCGGTAGGCGCGAACGACAACTTCTTCGACCTGGGCGGGCACTCGCTGCTCGCCGCCCGCTTCGCCGCCCGTGCCGAGCAGGACCTCGGCGTGCCCGTGCCGCTGCCGCTGCTGTTCGGCACGGCCGACCTGGCCGGGCTCGCCGCCGCGATCGACACCGGTGGCGGGGACGTCGTGCCGACTCCCGCGCGGCTGCGGGCGGACGCGCGCCTCGACCTGTCCTTCGACGTTCGTACAGCCCGCGACATCACCGACGTGCTGGTCACCGGCGCGACCGGGTTCCTCGGCGCCGCCCTGCTCGCCGACTGGCTGACGAACCATCCGGCGCGGGTGCACTGCCTGGTCCGGGCGGGCGATCCGGCGGCGGCCACCGAGCGGGTCAGGGCCAACCTCGACGCGTACGGCCTCTGGCAGCCCGGTTTCGCCGACCGGCTCACCGGCATCCCCGGCGACCTGGCCGCGCCGCGCCTCGGCCTGAGCACCGCCGCGTTCGCCGCCCTCGGCGAGCGGGTGCAGGCAATCGTCCACAACGGAGGGCAGGTCAACTTCCTGCAGCCGTACGCGGACCTGCGCCCCGCCAACGTCGGCGGCACCCGGGAAGTGCTGCGGCTGGCGGCGCAGGGCGAGCCCAGCGCCGTGCACTTCGTGTCCACCCTCGGCGTCTTCCTCACCCCCGCCCGGCGCGGCGGGCTGGTCCGCGAGGGCGACGCGCCGGACGACTGCGACGGCATCACCGACGGCTACAACGCGTCCAAGTGGGTGGCCGACGCCCTGGTCCGGGCCGCCCGTGAGCGCGGCCTGCCGGTCAGCATCCACCGCCCGGCCCGGGTGACCGGCCACTCGCTCAGCGGCGCCGGCAACACGACCGACTACTTCAGCCGGCTGCTCACCACGTTCGTGCAACTGGGCGCGGTGCCCGACCTCGACGACCCGGTGGACATGGCGCCGGTGGACTACGTCGCCGCGGGCATCGGGCGGCTCACCCGCACCGGCTCAGCGGGCGACCATCACTACTACAACAACCGGACGATGGGCTTCGCCGGGATCGCCGAAGGGCTGCGCTCGTACGGCTATCGCGCGCGCCTGGTCCCGTACGGGCAATGGCGTTCTGCCCTGCTCTCCCGCCCCGACGCCGCGCTCGCCGCGTTCGCGCCGCTGTTCGGCCCGGACACCCCCGTCCGCACTCAGCCCGCGTTCGACTGCAGCGGCACCGAGGCGGCCCTGGCGGCGGCCGGCATCGTCTGCCCCGCCGCCGACGAGAAGCTGCTGCACACCTATCTCGCCGCGCTCGCCGCCGCCGGCGTCCTCGACCCGCCCGGGAGTTCCCATGGCTGAGCGCCCCGTCGCCACCCGCCTGCTCGTCGCCGTCTGGCTCGGCCAGCTGGCCTCGCTGATCGGCTCCAGCCTGACCGCGTTCGTGCTGGGCGTCTGGGTCTACGAGCGCACCGGCTCGGTCACCCAGTTCTCGCTGATCTTCCTGGCCGCCACCGTGCCCGCGCTGGTGGTGGCGCCGCTGGCGGGCACGGCCGCGGACAGCCGGGACCGGCGGGTGCTGATGCTGACCGCCGACAGCGTGGCCGCGATCGGCACCCTCGCGCTGGCCGTGCTCGTCGCGACCGGGTCCCTGCAGGTGTGGCACATCTACGTCGCGACGGCGGTCACGGCCGGGGCGTCGACAGTGCACCAGGTCGCCTACCAGGCGATGACCCCGGCCCTTGTCGGCACGAAACACCTGGCCCGCTTCAACGGGCTGATGCAGGTTTCGCGGGCAGTGCAGATCGCGGCGCCGCTGATCGCCGGCTTCCTCGTGGTGACGATCGGGGTGACCGGGGTGCTCGCCGTCGACCTCGCCACGTTCGCGGTGGCCGCGGGCTCGCTGCTGCTCCTGCGGCTGCCTCGCGCGGTCACGCGGCCTGCTGCTGCGTCCGCCGACTCGCGCGGGGGCGCCGCCGAGGGGTGGCGGCACCTGCGGGAACGTCGTTCGCTGCTGCACCTGATGATCCTGTTCGGGATCTACAACTTCCTGTTCGGCATCGCCGGGGTGCTCGTCCAGCCGCTGATCCTGTCGTTCTCGTCGGCCGCGACGCTGGGCGTGCTGATGTTCGCGGGCGGCGCCGGGCTCTTCGCGGGCAGCCTGGTCATGGGCGCGTGGGGCGGGCCGCAACGCCGCACCCGGGCCGTGCTCGGCGGGCTGGCCGGCGCCGGCGTCGCGCTGACGCTGCACTCCCTGGCCCCGTCGCCGTGGCTGATCGGCATCGTGGCGCCGCTGTTCCTGTTCACGCTGCCGATCGTGAACAGCTCCACGATGACGCTGATCCAGCTCAAGACCGACCCGGCGGTCCTGGGCCGGGTCCTCGCGGTGGCCCGGGTCGTCGGCGACGCGGCGGTGCCGATCGCGTACCTGCTCGCCGGGCCCCTCGCCGACGCCGTCGCCGAGCCGCTGCTGGCGCCGGGCGGAGCGCTCGCCGGAACCGTCGGCGCGGTCATCGGCACCGGGCCGGGGCGCGGCATCGCGCTGCTCTTCGCCGTCACCGGGCTGGCGATGGTGCTGCTCGCCGCGGTCGCCGCCCGGCGCGGCAGCATCCGGGGCGCCGACGACCTGCCCGACGCCGTCCCCGCCACCGCATCCTGAGGAGAGCTCCCGTGCCCGTCTTCCCGCAGCCCTCGTTCCCCGGCCCCGCCGCCTACCTGGACCTGCTCGAAGCCGTGTCGTTCCGGGCCGTCGCGGCGGCCTCCCGGCTCGGCTTCTTCACCGCCCTCGACGCGGGTGGTAGCAGCGCCGTCCTCGACGCGGGCGGTAGCAGCGCTGCTGAGGTTGCGGCGGCCACCGGCACCGATCCGCTCGGCGCCCGCATCCTGCTCGACGCGCTCGCGGGCTACGGCTACGTCACGCGCTCCGGCGAGCACTACGCGAACAGCCCGGACGCGGCCCGGTGGCTGCTGCCCGGCAGCCCGGACAGCTTCGTCCCGGTGCTGTCGTTCTGGTCCGACGTCCTCACCCACCGCTGGGCCGACCTGGAGGACTCGATCCGCCGCGGCGGCCCGGCCGGCGACTTCTACGCGTGGCTGGAGGGACGCCCCGACACCCTGCGCGACTTCCAGACCATGCTGCGCCGGCTCGCGGACCACCTCGGCCCGTCGCTGGTCGCGCTGAGCCCGCCCGGGCAGTCCCTGCTCGACCTGGGCGGCGGCCACGCGGCCTATACGGTCGCGTTCCTGCGCGCGCACCCCGGATTGCGCGCCACCGTCGTGGACCTGCCCGGGGCGTTGCGGCAGGGCGCCCGTACGGTGCAGGAAGCCGGCCTCGCCGACCGCGTGACCCTCCGCGAGGGTGACCTCTTCACCACCGACCTCGGCACCGGCCACGACCTCGTGCTGCTCGCGAACATCGTGCACGGCTACCAGCGCGACGACGTGCTCACCCTGCTCGGCCGCGCCGCCCGCGCCCTGCGCCCCGGCGGCCGCGTCACGCTGCTCGAACCGCTCGCCGACGTGCCGCAGCGCGAGGCCGGGCCGGGCGAGGCGTTCGTACGGATGTTCAGCCTCAACCTGTTCCACACACAGGGCGGGCGGGCCTACGGCCTCGACGAACTGACCGCGCTGCTCAAGGAGGCCGGCTTCACCGACGTCGCCGAGCACCGCCTGGCCGGCACCGACACCGACCACGTCGTCACCGCGACGCTTGCCTGACGGCGCTCACCCGCAGGAAGTCGAGCTTCTCCGCGTCCGGTCCCCGCTGCGACGTCGAGTAGACGACGAGCTTGACGTCGGAGTCGGGGACCACGACGACGTCGCAGTCCAGCACGATGTCGCCGGTCACCGGGTGGTGCACCGTCTTCACCAGGCTGCGGTGCGCCGCCGCCCGCCCCTCGTCCCACAGCGCGGCGAACCGGGCGCTGCGCGCCCGCAGCCCGGCGACGAACTCCCGGAACCGGGCATCGTCGCGGTAGTCGGCCGCGGACCGCCGCAGGTCGGCGACCAGCGCCCGCTCGAACGCCTCCGGCCCGCCGTGCGCGGTCGCGACCGCACCGACGCTCTCGTCGACGAACACCTGCACGAGCAGATTCTGCCCCGGATCGGCGGCGACCGACGGCGCCCCGAACAGCGCCTGCCACAGCTCCGTCGACGCGAGCAGCGTCCAGTCGGCCGCGAACACGGCCAGCGGCAGGTCCGTCATCCGGGCGAGCATCCGCTGCACGCCGGGCGGGATGTGGTGCTCCACGGTGCCCGCCACGGGCGGCGTCAACCCGGCCGCCCGGTGCAGCAGCGCCGTCTCCGTGCGGCCCAGCTGCAGGGCGCGGGCCAGCGCGGCGACGATCTGCCGGGACGGCGTCCTGGCCCGCCCCTGCTCGAGCCGCATGACGTAGTCGACGCTCACGCCGGCCAGCCGCGCCAGCTCCTCCCGCCGCAGCCCGCGCGTGCGACGCCGGCCGAACGACTCCAGCCCCACGTCGGCGGGTGTCAGGTGCTCGCGGCGGGCGCGCAGCATCTCCCCGAGCTCGGATGTCACCGCCCCAGTGTCCCCGACGGGCGCGCTCGCTTGGGTAGCACGGTCTTTCCCTGGCTACGGGCGCCGGCCGGCCGCAGGCTCTCCCCCATGACCATCACCCTCGTCACCGGCGGAAACCGCAGCCTCGGCTTCGAACTCGCCCGCCGGCTCCGCGAAGCCGGCCAGACCGTCTGGATCGGCGCCCGCGACGGCACCCGGGGTCGCGCCGCCGCGGACCGGCTCGGCGCCCGCTTCGTCCCCCTCGACGTGACCGACGACGCCTCGGTCGCCGCGGCCGCCGAGACGATCCGTGCCGAGGCCGGGCACCTCGACATCCTCGTCAACAACGCCGGGATCCTCGGCGAGGTCACCTCCCCCGAGGACCTGACCCCGGAACATCTGCGGCCCGTCTACGAAACCAACGTGTACGGCGTCGTCCGCGTCACCCACGCGTTCCTGCCCCTGCTGCGCGCCGCCGAAGTCCCGTCGGTCATCAACGTCACCAGCGGCATGGGCTCGTTCACCCTGATCCACGACCCGGACCGGGTCGAGTCGCGGTACCCGCTCGCGGCTTACGGCTCGTCCAAGGCCGCGGTCACGATGCTCACCATGCAGTATGCCCGGACGATCCCCGGCATCCGCTTCAACGCCGTCGACCCGGGCCAGTCCGCCACCGACTTCACCGGCGGCCTCGGCCACAGCGTCCGAGAAGGCACCGACGCGGCCGTACGCCTCGCCACCCTCGGCGACAAGACCCCGACCGGCACCGTCACCGACCGCAACGGCCCCCTCCCCTGGTGACCTTGCTGGGGGCGGGCATCCCAGGACCGTGATCGCGTTTCCGGCGAACGGCACTCGCCGGAGAGCGCCAGCCGCCCGCTGACCTGTCGATTCACCCCGCGATCGGCTACGTTGCCAGGAAGGCGCTGGACATGGAAATCCGGTCACCGATCCCCCGTGGTCAGCACGGTGGCCACGGCTCGATCCCGGCCGTTCCGCGCCGCACGCGTCGGGTCACCTGTGCGACGGCGGCGCATCCACCTCGGGGTGGGCGTGGTGGATGCGGCCGCGGCCGGCGGCTTCGGCGGTGTACATGGCGGTGTCGGCGCGTTTGATCTCGGCGTCGGGGTCAGCGCCGGGCGGGGCGGTGATGACGCCGATGCTGGCGCCGACCGTGACGGGGGTGCCGTCGATGGTGATGGGTTCGGCGATGGCGGCGACGATGCGGGTGGCGATCCGGGCGGCGTGTTCGTCGTCGGCGCCGGGCAGGATGACGGCGAACTCGTCGCCGCCGAGCCGGGCGACCAGATCACCGGTGCGGACGTGGGCGCGGATGCGGGTGGCGACGGCTTCCAGGACGGCGTCGCCGGTTTCGTGGCCGAGGGTGTCGTTGACGGTTTTGAAGCCGTCGAGTCGAGGTTGACGTAGAGCAGCGCCGTCGGGCTGGTACCGGCGGTCAGGGTGTGTTCCCAGCGGGTGTGGAAAAGCCGCCGGTTGGCCAGTGGGACGACCCGGCCGGCCAGAGGCAGGTCACCGCTGTGTGCCGAGGGCGCGCCGCGTACCTCCCGCCCCCACCACACCAGGACTTATCGACCGCCGCCGTCGGCTTCTGAGTGGAGCGTGCGGCTGCGAGGCCCCTCCCGCGTTACCGGCCGCCGTCGGCAATCCGTCGTATCACACGAACCGGGCGGCGTTCGCACACGAGCTCACCCATGTCGACGCCGGAGAGCGATACGACAACACGGCACTGTTCCTGCTGTGCAGCCCCGCGCTGCTCGGCAACGGTCCCCGGCTCAAGGAACTGGTCACCAACCGCGTCAACGCCCTCACCGAGCTGCAGGCGCTGCTGCCCGCGGAGCAGGGCCTGTACGGCGACCAGCGCAACCTCATCGCCACGAAGCTCACCTACCCCACCGAGAAGTCGGTCGGCGTTTATGCGACGAACTATTTCGCGGCGGGGAAGATCGACGTCCCCACCCGCGACCGGCTGACCGCCGTCGACGGCATCACCGGCAGCAGCGGCGTGCTGATCGAGTACGACACCGTGATCACCCAGATCCTGGTCCTGCTGCGACTGTGGGACGTCGCCGCGACCACCCCCTTCCACGCCCGGGTCCTGGCCGTCGCGCAGCAGCAACAACAACAGCGCTGGGCGGGATGAGCGTCACCACACCGGCGGGCCGTGTTCTCATGGCCCTCTCATCGGCGCACGGGGGGAGCGCCGGCGTTCGCCGTGGTGCTGTGGAGGCGATCCCGCTCCCAGCGGGCCCGGGACAGGAACCGCTCATGCCCGACTTTGCCGCAGCCATACACCGTGCCGAAGACGAGATCCGTCGCCGTTGGCTGCTCGCCGGCGCGCGATGAGGGTCAGGGCAGGTCGCGGCGCATGCGGAGGCTGCGGATGTGATCGTCCGTACGCGACAGTGCCGCCCGCACGGTGTCGACCGGCGCGAAG
>CAKUMG010000120.1 GCA_934667465.1 uncultured Actinoplanes sp.
GACGGACGGAAGCAGCCCCAGCAGCAGACAAACGCAGAGTGCGAGGCTCAAAAAACGCTTGATTCGCATTGTAATCTCTCCTTTGCTCTTGATTTCCTTCCGATTATATCATGTTTTCGGGGACAATGCAAGACTTAACTCAATTTAACGACGCAAAACGACGCCGCTCGCGGCGTCCGTGCGCGTTCCGCCGAGAATTGCCGGGCGTCCGCCGACAAAGACGTCGCGCATTCCCTGCGCGAACCGTGCCGGATCGGCGTAGGTCCCGGCCTCGTGCACGGCGGCCGGATCAAAGACGAGCAGGTCGGCGTCATAGCCGACGGCGATGCGTCCCTTTCCGGCGATCCGCAGCGACTGCGCGGGCGCGTCGGTCATACGGTGCACGGCCTCGGGCAGCGTGAGCACGCCGTCCTGCCGGACGTATTTTTCCAGAATGCGGGCGAACGTGCCATAGAGCCGCGGATGCGGCACGCCCTCGGTGGGATAGGTGCTGTCGGAGATGACGTTCACGCGGTCGGAGCGCAGGATCGCGCCGATGTCCTCCTCGGAGGCGATGAAATCGATCATCGTGATCGTGCAGCGCTCGTCGGCAAGGAGATCAAAGACGCAGTCCTCCGGCTCCTGTCCACGCAGCGCGGCGACCTCGGCGACGGTCTTGCCGACGTATTGCCGGTTTTCCGGCAGACGCAGGGAGGACATGACGATGTTTTCCCACCCGACGAGCAGGGAGATGTTGTCGAAATCCATCCCGGTGCGCAGGTGCTCCCTGAGCGCCCGGCGTTCGGCCGGGTCGCGCAGACGGCGGCAGATCTCGTTCGTGCCGCCGCGCAGGAGGCTCGGCGGCATGATGTGCAGCAGCTGGGTCGAGCCTGCGGTGTAGGGGTAGACGTCCCAGCGGACGTCCATGCCGTCCTCGCAGGCGCGGTGCAGCGTGTTCAGAATCGCCGGGATCTTGCGCCCCCAGTTCCGCTTGCCCATGGCCTTGAGATGGCTGATGTGCAGCGGGCAGTGCAGCGCCCGCGTGACGGTCAGCATTTCCTCGACGGCCTTGTCCACGTCGCTGCCCTCCTCGCGCATGTGTACGGTGACGGGAATGTCCGTGTGCGCAAGCGGGGCGAGGGCGGCGATCAGCCCGTCCGTGGAATAGAAGCACTCCGGCGCGTAGCCCAGCCCGAGCGAGACGCCGAACGCGCCGTCGGCCAGCGCCTGCTCCAGACCCTGATGGATGCGGCGAAGCCGGGCGCCGTCGAGCGGGTCGGCAGCGCGGGCCGCTCGTCCAGGCCCCGGCGGGGCAGGGCGGGGCGGTTCGGCGAGGGGAAGCCCTCACCCGTGCTCGGCAGCTGCGAGGGCGCGGCCGGGAGCAGCGGGTGCCGCGGGCCCGCGGGCGACTGCGGGGCCACCGGCGTCTGCGGTGCCGAGATGCCACCCGATCCCGCCCGGGCCGCGAAGCCGTCCTGGCTCTGCTGCCACGGGTCCGGCGAGATCGCCGGCAGCGTGGCGGTGGCCGCGCTGCCCCGGCTCAGGGCCATCGGGTCGTTCCAGCCGGCCGGGGCCTGGTCGAGCTGGCGGCCGCCGCGCACCGGCGGGTCCAGCGGCCGGTTGTTCGGCAGCACACAGATGTTGTTCGGCAGGATCACCTGGGCGACGGTGCCGCCCTCGATGTTGGCGCGCAGCTCGACCCGGATGCCGTAGCGGCTCGCCAGCCGGCTGACCACGGCCAGACCCATCAGGCGGAAGGCCGCCACGTCGACGTCCGGCGGCTCGGCCAGACGCCGGTTGAGGCTCTCCATCTGCTCCTCGGACATCCCGAGGCCGCGGTCCTCGACCTGGATCACGACGTAGTCGCGGATCCGGCGGCCGTCGGCGACCACCACGGTGTTCGGCGGCGAGAAGCGGGTCGCGTTGTCCAGCAGCTCGGCGACGAGCCGGACGACGTCGTTGACGGCCACGGCCGTGATCGCGATGTCGGTGTCGACCGTGCCGAACTCGATGCGGTTGTAGAGCTCCACCTCGGACTGGGCGGCGCGCAGGGCGTCGACCACGAGCGCGTCCTCACGGCGCGGGGCGCTGGAGTCGGCACCGGCCAGGACCAGCAGGTTCTCGTCGTTGCGGCGCATGCGGGTGGCGAGGTGGTCGAGCTCGAAGAGCCGGGCGAGGCGCTTCGGGTCCTCCTCGCCGCGCTCGATCGTGTCGAGCTCGCCGATCATGCGGTCGACCAGGCTCTGCGAGCGCCGCGCCAGGTTGAGGAACATCGCCGAGACGCTGGTCCGCAGCGCGGCCTGCTCGGCCGCGACCCGGACCGCCTCGCGGTGGACCACGTTGAAGGCCTGCGCCACCTGGCCGATCTCGTCCTTGCTGTTGAGCTGGATCGGGTCGCGCACCTCGCGGACGATGTCGTCGGCGCCGCCGTCGCCGAGGTTGCGCACGTCGCGCAGCCGGGCCACGGCGTCGGGCAGGTCGCGGTTGGCCACCGCGAGGGCGCCCTCCCGCAGCCGGCGCAGCGAGGTGTTGAGCGAGCGGGCCAGCGCGACCGCCAGGGCGATGGCCACGATGAGCACCAGCAGCACCAGGCCGGCCTCGATGCCGGCCTGCCGGGTCACGTCGGAGCGCTGGTCGCCGGCCTCGGCGAGGGTCTCGCTCTCGAGCCGCTGCTCGGCCCAGCGCATGAGGTCGACGACCGCGCCGAGCGCGAACGTGACCTCGGCCGGATTGACCTGCTCGCCACGCGCGATCTGCGTCGAGGTCTGGTCGGCCAGGTTGACCGCGTCACCGCTGACCGTGTTGTCGATCAGGGCCTGCTGGCCCGGCGTGGCGACGAGGGAGAAGCTCTCGAGCGCCTCCTGCTGGCTGGTCTGCGCCGCGGTGAGCACCGAGCGCTGCTCGGCGCTGGTGTCGTTGGCGACCCGGGCCGCGTACGCCACGGCCTCCTGCTCCGCGACGCCGGACTTGGCCCGGGAGAAGGCGGAGAGGGCACGCAGGCTGTCGGCGACGGTGCCCTCGCCGGCATACCGGCTCAGCGTCTCCGTGTAGCCGACGAGGTCGGTGATCACGACGCCGTAGCGCACCACGGCCTCGGACACGGCGATCCGGTCGCGGTCGGTGATCCGCTTGCGGGTCGCGTCCATCGTGCGCAGGTGGTCGTCGATCCGGTTCAGCCGCTCGGCGATGGCGGTGGTCGGCTCGTCGAGGTCGCGGCGGCCGGCGGTGAACTCCGCGATCCGCTCGTCGGTCGCCGCGACGAGGGCCGTGTAGTTCTTGCCGGTCGCGGCGGTCGGCCCCGCGAGCCACTCGGCGGCGCCGATCCGCTCCTTGTGCAGGGCCTGGGTCAGCGCCGAGACGTCGGTGCCGAGATCGGTCAGGGCCTCGACCCGGCCGGAGTCGACGGCCTGGCCGCCGACGTCGAAGAGCCGAATCGTGGCGAGTGCGAGCACCGCGAGCAGAGGAACGAAGAGAATGAGGGTCAATTTCGACCGGATGCGGGCGTCCTGCAGCCGCGGCACCCAGGAACGGCGGGCGGAGCGGTCGGTCTTGGCATCCGCGCGGGCACCGTCGTCACTGCCGGGGGCAGGACTGGCGGCGGAGCCCGCGGGATCGGTCGAGGCCTGGGTCAAAGATCCGGTGCTCACGACATCTCCTCGCTGATCATCTCCGCATCTCGTCGTCCGCCCGGACGTAGTCGCCGGACCCGCCGAATCCCCCGCGGCAAAACAAGGTGCCACACGCGGCACGGCCGCGATTTCATCAGAGTCGGCATCCGTTTGGGAAGTCCGGGACGGTCCGGAATGAGCGCTCACGAACCGGAGGCAATGGTCCGAACGGGTCGACAATCGACAGTCGGACGGGGTTGACGTGCACTAATACGAAGGCGACGACGGTACGTATCCGTCGAGTGACGCTTGTCCATCAAGATTCCAACCACTATGTGGGATGATCATCCCGCGCGACGCCTCCCACGCGGCTTGACCAGGAACCCTCACGTTGGCAAGGTTTGGCGCGATTGGACGGACGGGCTGTCCGTGTTCTTGCGGTCCACTACGGACAACGTGGCATTCACCGGGACACATGTCGTCCCGAATCCCGCCCCTCGAGGAGGCACCCCCAGTGAGGCTCCCCCGTCGGCTGACGGCGTCCGCCGCCGCTTCGACGCTCATCGTGACGACCCTGGTGGGTTGCGACTCGGGCAGTGGCTCCGACGCGAAGACCGAGATCCTGATCGGCGCCGATCTCGCGCTGAGCTCGCCGGCCGACGCTGCGTACGGGCGCGCACTCCAGCTGCGCGTCGAACAGCTCAACGCGTCGGGCGAGCTCGGCGCGCACACCCTGGCGCTGCGCATCCTGGACAACCGGTCGGACCCGAAGTCGTCCGCCCGCAACATCGCCACGCTGGCGGAGGACTCGAGCGTGGCCGCCCTGATCACCGGCAGCTGCAGCGAGTGCACCGTGACCGCGGCCAAGACCCTGAACGACCAGCGGGTCCCGACCATCGCGCTCGCCTCGGCCGACGAGGTCGCCAGCCCGGTCGAGGCGCGCCGCTACGTCTTCAAGCTCGGCCCCAACAGCGCGGACAGCGCGGCCACCCTCGCCGACGAGATCAAGCGGGCCAAGCACAAGAGGATCGGCATCATCTACTCCGACGACCTCTACGGCCGCGGGCCGGAGGGGCAGCAGGCACAGGGCGCCGTCGGCCACATGCGGGCGGCCCTGGAGAGCGTCGCCGTCCCCGTCACCGGGGCGGTCGCGGTCAAGCCCACCAACACCGACCTGGGGCCCGCCGTCACCGAGCTCCTGGACGGGGAGCCCACCGCCGTGGTGGTGCTGACCGGCAGCGACCAGTCCACCTATGCCGCGACGAGCCTCAAGAGTGCCGGATTCAAGGGCCGGATGTACTTCGACGCCAACGCGGCCGGCGATCTCTTCCTCACCCAGGAGGCGACGCAGCCGGTCAACAACGCCACGATGGTCTTCACCCAGATCCTGGCGATCGACGATGTGATCGCCACGACCCCGGCCAAGGCCGCCCGCAAGCAGTGGTTCCGGGACTACACCTCCCGCTACGACACCTACTCCGGGGTGGCCGCCTTCGGCGCCGATGCGGTCAGCCTCATCGGCGACGCCGTGGCCCGGGCCGGCGGGGACCGGCAGCAGATCCGCGACATCCTCGAGACCTCGCAGACCGACGGCCTCTCCGGGCCGATCCGGCTCACCCCCGACAACCACTCCGCGCTGATGCCCCAGTCGCTCACGCTCCTGGTCGCCCGCAGCGGCCGCTGGCGCCTGCTGAGCTGAGCAGCGCGCGCACGCCCACCGCGTACGAGCGAAGGTGTCGAGAAGGGCGCCGGTCCATGGGGACCGGCGCCCTTTGCCATGACCGCGAGAGGACGACCGCGAGACAGGGCCCCCGAGACAGGGCCCGCGAGACGATGACCGCGGCAGAGACCCGCGGAACGTCAGCGGGTCGAGGTCGTGGCGCGCACCCAGGGCAGCGCCAGCCGCTCCACCAGCGCCAGGACGTAGTAGAGCAGCATGCTGACCACGGCGAGCAGCGTGATCGCGGCGAAGGCGGTGGCGGTGTCGCCCTGCCCGCTCGTCTGCACGATGATCATGCCGAGGCCGGACTCGCCGTACTGCATCTCGCCGACCACGACGCCGATCACGGCGAGCGGCATGGCGACCTTGAGACCGACGAAGAGCTGCGGCAACGCCCCGGGCAGCCGGACCCGCAGGAACGTCTGGATCCAGGAGGCGTCCATCGCCCGGGCCAGCTCGGCGAGGTCGCTCGGCGTGCTCGTCAGGCCGGTCGCGGTGGACAGCACGATCGGGAAGAAGCAGACCATGAACGCCATGGCCAGCACGGGCGTCTGGCCGTAGCCGAACCAGAGCAGCATGAGCGGGGCGAGCGCCACCTTCGGCACCGCGTTGAACGCCACGAGCAGCGGCGAGAACATCCGCTCGAACGGGCCCCACGCGGCGATGGCGACGCCGAGCAGGACGCCCACGACGACGGAGATCAGGAAGCCCTCGACGGTGGCGACGGTGGTGTGCCAGGTCTGCTCGAAGAGGGTGTCGGCATAGCGGCCGAAGCCGTCGGCCACGTCGGGGGGCGACGGCAGCAGGAGCGTGTCGACGCCGAAGAACGCCGTGGCGGACCACCAGGCTCCGACGGCGACCACGAGGCCGAGCAGCGGCCAGAGCACGGTCGAGGGGTTGAAGCCGCGGCGCGGCGCCGAGGGCGCGGCGGCGGGTGTTCCGGGGGCGGTGGCGAGTTCGGTCATGTCTTTGTCGCTTTCTTCTCCGCCGGCGGCGGGGCCCGTCGCGGTGACGGGCCCCGCACCGGATGCGGATCAGGCGTTCGGCACCAGCGCGAACGAGATGACCTGCTCGGGGGTGAGCCCGGCCGGGATCTGACCGGCGCCCTGCAGGATCGCGATGCTGCGCGCGACACGCTGGGTGTCGAGGGCACCGACAGGAACGCCGGCCGCCTCGGACTTGACGAACGGGCCCATGAGCGTGAGCTCGGCCGCGGCCGCCGCCGGGATGGCGGTGTCCACGTTCTTCTTGAGGATGTTGCCCGCCTCGTCGGGGGTGGTGATGCTGTCCTGGAGGCCCTTGAGCAGCGCGGCCGAGAACTTCTTGGCCTTCTCCGGGTTCTCCTGGGCGTACTTGCTGGAGGTGATCAGCACGTTGCCGTAGAGGTCCTGGAGCACGTCGCTGTAGGGCAGGACGACCGGCTCCTTCTTGGAGATGGTCTTGGCGGTGGGTGCGCCGACCACGAACTGGCCGATCGCGTCGACCTGCTTGCCGGCCAGCGTGCCGAACAGCGTCTGCGCGTCGCCGTTGACGAACTGGACCTTCGTGTCGTCGACGCCGGCCAGCTTCGCGTACGTCGGGAACAGGTTCCGGACGACGGAGCCGGGGGTGTCGGCGATCTTCTTGCCCTCGAGGTCCTTGGGCGTCGCGATGCCGTAACCCTCGAGCGACATGATGGCCGCCATGGTGCGCTGCTGGATGGCGGCGATCGCGGTGAAACCGGTCACCTTAGCCGCGCCGTTCGCACCGCCGGCGGCGAGCAGGCCACCGGTGAGGTCGATCGGGGTGAACTGGGCCTGGCCGCCGATGACCGACTTGATGTTGTCGAGGCTGCCCTTGCCGGGCTTGATCTCGACGTCGAAGCCGGCGTCCTTGAAGTAGCCCTTCTCCTTGGCGACGTACGCGTAGGAGTCACGGCCGAAGTTGCCGAACGACGTGAGATATACGACCTTCTCCAGCGACTGCGAACCGCCGGAGCTGCTGTCGGTGTCGTCCCCGCCGTCGCTGCAACCGGCCGCAGCGGCGAGCGTCGTGGCCAGGGCAGCGGCCACGAGCGTACGGGTGAATGTCCTTCTTTGCACCGTTTTCCTTCCGAGAACCGAGGGGTGTCGAGTCCGCGGCCGCCGGGCGGAGGGTGCCTGGTCGCCGCATGGGTGTCGGGGTGAACTCGCGGGCGTTAGCGTAGGGGAACTTCCAGGCTTCATCGATGACAGGTACGTCTCAAAAGGCCGCTGTGGACGACCGATGACGACAGTCCAACCTGAAATGACTACAGTGGCAGCCGCATCGAACCGATCTTCGCGGGAGCGCCAGATGATCGACTTGACAAGCGTTTCCCGGACGTTCACCGGGCGATCGGGCACTGTGGAGGCTTTGCGCAACATCGATCTGACGGTCGCCGATGGCGAGTTCGTCGCCATCCTGGGCCGCTCGGGCTGCGGAAAGTCCACTCTGCTCCGCTTGATCGCCGGGCTGCTGCCGGCCACCGGCGGCGAGATCCGGGTCTCCGGCGACGTGGTCACCAAGCCCCGCCGCGACATCGCGATGATGTTCCAGAAGCCGGCCCTGCTGCCGTGGCGCACCGTGCTCGACAACGTGATGCTGCCTGTGCAGATCTTCGGCTGGAAGAAGGCCGAACACCGGCAGCGCGCCGACGAGCTTCTGGCCCTCACAGGCCTGACCGGCTTCGAGAAGCGGCTGCCGCACGAGCTGTCCGGCGGCATGCAGCAGCGGGTGGCGCTCTGCCGGTCGCTGATCGCCAACCCGCGCGTCATGCTCATGGACGAGCCCTTCTCGGCGCTCGACGCGCTGACCCGCGAGGAGCTCTCCGGCGAGCTGCAGCGGGTGCACATGGAGCTCGGCACGACCATCGTCTTCGTCACCCACTCGATCGACGAGGCGGTCCTGCTCGCCGACCGGGTCGTGGTGCTCAGCCCGCGCCCCGGCCGGATCCGCGAGGTGCTCGACATCGACATCCCCCGCCCGCGCACGCTCGGCCGCGGCGCGCACCTCGAGGATGTCGCCCGCAGCAGCGCCGAGCTGCACGAACTGCTGATGGCCTGATGCGGGTCAGCCTCTTCGTCGAGCCGCACCGGGGCGCCACCTACGACGACCAGCTCCGGCTGGCCCGGCACGCCGAGGACACCGGGTTCGAGGGCTTCCTGCGCGCCGACCACTACCAGTCGATGGGCGCCGACCCCGGGCTCCCCGGCCCGACCGACGCGTGGATCACGCTCGCCGGCCTGGCCCGCGAGACCACCCGGCTGCGGCTGGGCACGCTGGTCAACTCCGCGACCTTCCGCCTGCCGGGCCCGCTCGCGATCATGGTCGCGCAGGTGGACGCGATGAGCGGCGGCCGGATCGAGCTGGGCATGGGCGCCGGCTGGCTGGAGCGCGAGCACACCTCGTACGGCATCCCCTTCCCGCCGCTCGGCGAGCGCTTCGACCGGCTCGCCGAGCAGCTCGAGATCGTCACCGGGCTGTGGGCCACCCCCGACGGTGCCGACTACTCCTTCGAGGGCAAGCACTACCGCCTGCTCGACGCGCCCGCGCTGCCCAAGCCCGTGCAGCGGCCGGGCCCGCCGGTGATCGTCGGCGGCAAGGGCCCGAAGCGGACGCCCGAGCTGGCCGCCCGCTTCGCAGACGAATACAACGTGCCGTTCAAGTCGGTCAGGGAGACGGCTGCGGCCTTCGACCGGGTGCGGGCTGCCTGCGTCGCGTACGGCCGCCCGGCCGCCCGCGAGCTCGTCTACTCCGCCGGCGTCGTGGTGGCCCTGGGCCGCACCCCGGAGGAGGCAGCCCGCCGCGCGGCGCCGCTGCACGTGCCGAGCGCCCTGCCGCCGGAGGATCCGGTGGTGGGCGGCCCCGACGCGCTCGTCCAGCGGCTCGGCGAACTGGCCGCGATCGGCGCGACCCGCGTGCATCTGCGGGTGATCGACATGTCCGACCTCGACCACGTCGACCTGATCGCCGATCGGGTCCTACCCCAGGTGAGAGAGCTGTGACCTCCGCAACTGATCAGGTGCTGGGCCCCGTCGGCCAGGAAGTGATGCTGGACAACGAGCGGGTCCGGGTGTGGCACATCTCGCTCAAGCCCGGCGAGACCCAGCCGCTGCACCACCACGGCCTGCCCTACGTCGTGGTGGCCGTCGAGGGCGCGAAGCACGTGATCCACACCGCCGACGGCAAGCGGATCGACATCGTCGAGGAGACCGGCGGCATCGTCTACCGCGAGCCCGGCCAGATCCACACGCTGACCAACGTCGGTGACACTGTGTATGTCGGCCGGATCATCGAGTTGAAGGCCGGCTTCGAGTAGGGCACGCGCTGATTTGGCGAGTCTTAAGAAGCTCGTCCGGGACTGGCGGTCACCGCGACCCATTCCGTAACGTGCCCGTCATGGCATTTCGGACCTGGGCGAGGGCGCTTTCCGCCACCGTCGGTGTCGGCGCGCTCGTGGGCGCGGGGGAGCTGGGCCTGGCGTACGGGCTCGGCATCGTCCGCCTCACCCGGGTCGTCGACGTCACCACCCGTGACCAGTGGACCGCGCAACTGGCCTGGGTGGCCTGGTTCCCGATGATCGCCGCGGCGACCGGCGCGCTCGCCGGCGCGGCCCTGCTGCGCCGCTGGTCCCCCGGCACCCGGATCGGCCTGCGCGCCGAGATCTCCTTCTCCGCCGCCGGCGCGCTCGGCGCGGCCGTGATCGTACCGCTCACCATGCAGCCCGCCCGCACCGCGGAGATCGCCGGCGTGGACGCGGTCGTGGTCATCGCGATCTGCACCGGCATCGGCTCCGTGGTCGGCCTCTTCGCCGCCTGGGCCGCCCTGGCGCAGCGCGTCGCCCGCTGGAGCCTGTCGGTGCTGGCCATCACCGTCGGCCTGGTCGCCATGGTCTCCGTCGCGCCGTCGCTCGCCCCGAGCGACCCGCTGCCCGCCGTCCGGCTGGGTGTCCTCGACGCGAGCCTGCTGCCCGCCGCGGTGACCGAGCGCACCGCCCTGGCCACGATGCCGCTACTGGCGCTGCTCGCCGGGCTGATCCTCGGCTTCGTGGCCCGGCGCCGCGGCATGTCCACGGTGACCATCGCGCTGGCCGGGCTGCCGGGGCCGGCGCTGCTCACGGTCGCCTATCTGATCGCCGGGCCCGGTGCGGGCGCCGACCGTTACCAGA
>CAKUMG010000121.1 GCA_934667465.1 uncultured Actinoplanes sp.
ATTGGAGGTGGGCAGCGCCGAGATCGCTACGGCCTCGGCCGAGCACAGTGCCAAGATGGCGATGATGGTCATAGCCCGCTCGCTCGGGTCGCGAAAGCGCTGAAAGAACCGCGCGTCCACGCCGATAGCGATCAGGAGCAGCGGCATGATCTGGCTGACCTGCGCGAAGTACTCCTGATCAACGGCGCCCGCGCACAACGAAAGCATGGTCTGCATGACCCCGGGATCACCCGGATCGGCGGGGCTGCCAGTGAGTTCTACGTACCGGGCCGCCGCGGCCTCCACAGTCCTGGTTGCGCCCTTGTTCAGGACGTTGTCCCAGTAGACGCCCCCGAGATAGGCGGCAAGCGTCCCGATCAGAATCGGCAGGCCGCCGCGCAGACGTCGCCAGTCGGCCCGATGAGCGGCACGCCGCGGGCCGCTCACGAACAGCCATGGGCTCGCCTGCACCACGGCCGCCAGGGCGAGCGCCTGGATGACCGCGTAGCCGACGGCGAGCAGCGAGTCGATCCTCGCACCGTGAGTGCCGTAGACCAGCAAGAAGTCCATCAAGATGGTCAGAACGAGCACAGCGGCCCACAGCCGGAACGCGGCCCGGGTCAAGCGCCACCCGTTCACCACCTTGGAGACGAGAATCAGCGCAACCAGGAGAGCGATGTCGACGGGGATCAGCAGCCCGAACGGGAGGCTGGTCCCCTCGGTCACCACCTCGACGAGGTCATCGCTGAAGGCCAGCGGCAGGAACGTCAGGGCCAGCGCAACGAACATGATGGTGGTCCGCCGCGATTCGGGACGGCCGGTGCTGTCCGCGTTTCCCGTCATGCCTCATCTTGGTTCGGGACCGCTGACAGACACACGTCCCCGAACGGACGAATCACTCCGGGTGGTCGCGAACCCGGGCAGTTCGGCTTACGAACCGAGCTGCCCCGAGCCGGGACCGCGCACGGTGGTGGGCTCAGTGCTTCTTGAGGCGCCGCACCGCTTTGCGGGCCGCGGCGCGGTTCGCCCGGAGGCGCAGCTTGCGGGCGGACCGGGTCTTGACCATCGAGCGGACGATCAGCAGCGCGGCGACCAGGACGAGCTGGCCGCCGATGACGATCTTGTTGACGTCGACGGCGGGGTGCCATTGGACCTTGCCGTTCCTGAGGACGTAGAGGCCCGCGGGTTTGGCGCCGATGCCGAGGCCCGCGCCCATGCCGGTGCCCTGCTTGTCGGGCTTGGCGCCGGGGCCCGCCTCGCCGCTGCCGCCGCCCGCGCCGCCGCCGATGACGGCGACCGGGATGACCAGGGCGCCGTCGCGTTCGATGGGGGTGCCGAAGACCTTGCCGACCGCGACGTTGTCCACCACCTCCCGCAGGGTGTCGAGCAGCCGGTCGTCGTTCCGCGCCGTCGTCGTCATGGCAACAATCCCCTCGTTGGTCGGGAACCTCAGCTGGCGGAGGCGGTGTCGTCGGGAAGGTCCGGGAGCGGGTGGCGTTCGTCGTCGCGTTCCGCGAGCCGCCGCATGGCGTGGCGGTACTGCGCGCCGCTGATCTCGTGCCCGACCAGCTGCCGGACCAGCACGCCCTCGAGCGACTCGGGTCCCTCGGCCGCCGCGGGCCGCTCCGGCGGAGGGCCGCCCGGCTTCCCGGACAGTGCGGTCTCCCGCTTCCACTCCCGCATGACCGGCCACACCGAGGCCACCACGAGCAGCGTCAGCAGGACCAGCACCAGAACCGCCGTCATCATGTCGCCTCCTCCCCGCCCATGCTCGGTGCCGGACCGGGACCGCCGACAGGGCACGAAGTCCCTTTGACACACCGCGAAGAAACCGTCACATCACCACGATCCGGCCCCGCCGGGTGGGCTGGATAGCCTGGGCGTCATGAGCGACGACTTCACGGCCACGCTGCCCCGCAAGCGCATGGCGGCCGGGGTGCTGTTCTGCGACGACCGGGGCCGGGTGCTGCTGGTGGAGCCGGCCTACAAGCCGCAGTGGGAGGTTCCGGGCGGGTCGGTGGAGGCCGGCGAGAGCCCGTACGCCGCCGCCGTCCGCGAGCTCAAGGAGGAGCTCGACCTGCCGGTGCAGCCCGGGCGGCTGCTCGTGACGGACTGGGTGCCGCCACGCCCCGACCGTACGGAAGGGTTGATGCTGATCTTCGACGGTGGCCCGCTCGGCGCGGAGGAGACCGCGCGCATCCAGCTGCCCGCCGACGAGCTGCGCAGCTGGGCGTGGTGCTCGCCGGAGGAGGCCGCCGCGCGGCTGACCGAGCCGCTGGCCCGGCGGGTCGCCGCCGCCGTGCGGGCACGCGCCGAGGGCACGTCCTTCTATCTGGAGAACGGCTTCCCCGTGGGCTGATCCGCGAGCACCGAGACGTGGCGCATCCGGCCCATGAACAGCAGCACGATCCCGTCGATGACCAGTTGCAGGCCGATCAGGAAACCGAGCAGCCACAGCGCCGTCTCCGGCCACCGGTTGAGCAGCATCAGCCCGAAGAGCAGGCTCAGCACCCCGGTCACGACGAGGTTGACCCGTTCGCCGGGCAAGCCTGCGGCCGGAGGTGCCCTGAACCCACGCCCCCGCGAGAGCCGTCAGGGCGACCAGGGCCGTGCCGCCGCCCACCCACCAGAGCGGCCGGGCCTCGATCAGGGGGAAGCCGGGCGCGTCGTCGGCCGTGGCGATGTTGACGGCGACGGCCACGGACGTGGTGGCAGCCGCGGCGGTGACCACTGTCAGGACCAGGAGCATCCACCGCCACCACCGCACGACCGAACCCCTCGAACCCATCTGAGCCGCTCGGCTCGATCACCTCCAGGACTTCGGCCCGTGGGTGGCGGAACGGGTGACAGGGTCTACAGGTAGGTGACGCCGGTCAGGTCCTGGGCGGCGGCCCACAGGTGGCGGCCGGCGGCGGGGTCGGCGGCTCGTTTGCTGGGCTTGACCTCGGTCACGTGGCCGCGGGTCTCGCCGAGGCCGGACGGGCCGAAGAACTGGCCGCCGCGGACGCCGGGGGCCGTGGCCGCGTACAGCTGGGGCAGGGCTCCTTGCGACACCGGCTGGGTGACCAGCAGGCCGGCGCGGGCGGCGAGGTGGCCGAGGCGGGGGCGGTGGGTCCAGGCGCGCGGGGTGAGGTTGGTGCGGGTCAGGCCCGGGTGGGCGAGGACGCTGAGGACCGGGGAGCCGGCGGCGCGCAGGCGGCGGTCGAGTTCGAGGGCGAAGATCGTGGTGGCGAGCTTGGAGCGGCCGTAGGCGCGGCTCGCGCCGAAGTCGCGCCGGGACATCAGGTCGTCCGGGTCCAGGCGGGCGTTCTTGTGGGTGATCGAGCTGAGGCTGACGACGCGGGGGACGCCGGGTGCGCGGGTGAGAGCGTCCAGGAGCAGGCCGGTGAGGGCGAAGTGGCCCAGCATGTTGGTGCCCAGGTGCAGCTCGAAGCCGTCGGCGGTGGTCTGCGGCGGGCCGAGCAGGACCAGGCCGGCGTTGTTGACGAGCAGGTCGAGCGCCGGGATGTCGGCGGTCAGTGCCGTGGCGAAGGCGCGGACCGAGGCGAGCGAGGCGAGGTCGAGTTCGCGGACCTCCAGGGCGGCGCCGGGGACGGTCCGGCGGATGCCGGCGGCGGCCTCCTCGCCGGCCCGCGGGTTGCGGACGGCGAGGATGACGCGGGCGCCGTGGCGGGCGAGCTCGGTCGCGGTGACCAGGCCGAGGCCGGAGTTCGCGCCGGTCACGACGGCGGTGCGGCCCCGCTGGGCGGGGATGGGATCGGTCATGCACCGACCGTAGGGATGATCGCGCCCGGTTCCGTCGTACGACGGTCCCTAGGTCCGCGGGACCTACCCTGCGGTGCGCCGGTCGCGGCAGACTGGGGTCATGGCCGTCAATCATCCGTACGCGCGTGAGCTCGGCGACTTCCTCCGGGCGCGCCGCGCGCGGCTCCGGCCGCAGGACGTGGGCCTGGCGCCGGGGCCGCGGCGCAAGGTGGCCGGGCTGCGCCGCGAGGAGCTGGCCCTGCTGGCCGGGCTCAGCACGGACTACTACCAGCGCATGGAGCAGGGGCGCGAGGTGCGGCCCTCCGACGAGGTGCTCGACGCGGTCGCCGGCGCGCTCGGGCTCGACGACGAGGAGCACCGGCACCTCGTCGCGCTGGCCCGCGCGGCCCGCCGCCCGGCCCCCCGCACCCGGGAACGGGCCGCGGAACGGGTGCCCGAGAGCACCCGGCGGCTGCTGGCCACGATGGGGTCGCCCGCGCTGGTCCTCGGCCGGCATCTCGACGTGCTGGCCTGGAACCCCCTGGCAGAGGCGCTGTTCGGCGATCCGGACGGCTATCCGCCGGAGCGGCGCAACATGCTCCTGCTGATGTTCGCCGACCCGGAGACCCCGGCGCGCTGCGCCGACTTCGAGACCATGGCCCTGGAGTACATCGGCATGATGCGCGCCGCGGTCGCCACCGACCCGGCCCACCCGCGCGCGACGGCCGTGATCGGCGAGCTGAGCATCCGCAGCGCCGAGTTCCGGCGGCTGTGGGCCCGGCACGACGTGCGCGAGACGGTCCACGGCAGCAAGACGTTCCGGCACCCGCTGGTCGGCGAGATCACCCTGGACTGGGACGCCTACCCGCTGCCCGGCAACCCCGGCCCGTTCCTGCTGGTCCACACCGCCGAGCCCGGTTCTCGCGACGCCGAGCGCCTCCAGCTGCTCGCCTCGCTGCACGCCACCCGGGCGGCCCACTCGGCGAAGTGAGCGGCTCGCCCGGTGGGCCCGCTCTGCGAAGTGAGCGGCTCGCCCCGGTGGGCCCGCTCGCGCGAAAGCGGCTCGTCCCGGTCAGCGCGGTAGCGGCTCCACGCGCCCGCCGTCGAGGAACAGCGCGGCGCGGGTCAGCAGCCCGCCGTACGAGTAGTCGACCACCACCTGCGCGGGCCGCGCGCCGATCGTGAACTCCAGCGCCGTACGGCTGAAGAGGATGCGCTCCCGGACGACCGTCGCGCCGTCGACGCGTACCTCGATCCGCCCCAGCAGGGTGGTGTATTCCGTCGTGACCTCGTGCTCGTGGCCGTCGACGGTCAGCCGCCAGGTGTTGTTCGCCTCGCTCATCACGGTCACCATGATGACGGGCCGACGCCGCCGGGCAGAATGCGGCACATGCGCGCAGTGATCTTCGAACGGTTCGGCGAGATGCCCGCCCTGCAGGAAGTGCCCGATCCCGAGCCGCCCGCCGGTGGGGTGATCGTCGAGGTACGCGCCACCGGCGTGTGCCGCAGCGACTGGCACGGCTGGCGGGGGCACGACCCGGACATCCGGCTCCCGCACATCCCGGGGCACGAGTTCGCGGGCGTCGTCGCGGCGGTCGGTGCCGGGGTGACGCGCTGGCGGCCGGGCGACCGGGTGACCACGCCGTTCGTGTGCGCCTGCGGCACGTGCCCCGCCTGCCTCGCCGGCGACCAGCAGGTCTGCCACCGCCAGGAGCAGCCCGGGTTCACGCACGCGGGATCGTTCGCGGACCTGGTCGCGGTGCACCATGCGGACATCAATCTCGTACGCCTGAGCGACGCGACCGGCTTCGACGAGGCGGCCACGCTCGGGTGCCGCTTCGCCACGGCCTTCCGTGCCGTCGTGCACCAGGGCCGGGTCCGGCCCGGCGACTGGCTGGCCGTCCACGGGTGCGGCGGCGCCGGGCTCTCCGCCGTGATGATCGCCGCCGCGGCGGGCGCGCGCGTGGTCGCCGTGGACATCTCCGCGGGCGCGCTGGAGCTGGCGGCCCGCTGCGGCGCCGAAGTGACAGTCGACGCGAGCGCCGGCGACGCGGCGGCCGCGGTCCGCGAGGCCACCGGCGGCGGGGCGCACGTGTCCCTGGACGCGCTCGGCAGCCAGGTCACGCTCACCGCCTCCGTCGAGTCGCTGCGGCGCCGGGGGCGGCACGTGCAGGTCGGGCTGTTCCCCGCCGCCGGCGGGCGGCCGGTGGTGCCGATGGAGCTCGTGGTCGCGTACGAGCTGGAGCTTCTCGGCAGTCACGGCATGCCCGCGCACGCGTACGGGAGCATGCTCGGTCTCGTCGAGTCCGGCCGGGTGCGGCCCGCCGACCTGATCACCCGCCGGATAGGTCTCGGCGACGCGCCGGCCGCGCTGGCCGCTATGGACGGGCCGGTGGCCCCCGGCTTCACGGTCGTCACCCGCTGACCTGCTTCTACGCCGGGGAGTTCACCCCGGGCGGGTGAGGCCGGGGCACGGCCGGCGGGCCGATTCTGCGAGATGGCGCCGGCCTCGCATGGGCTGCGCCGGCCGGAGGGAGGCCGCGGTGGCGACGACGCGGGAGACGGCCGGCCCGGCCGCCGTGCCGGAGCGGCGGGTGCGGCGGGTCCCGTGGATCGTGCGCCGGTGGCACTACAGCGGGGCGGGCCGGGGTGCTGGGCGGCTGGCTGGTGCGCTGGGCCGGGCCGCGCTGCCCCCGCCGGGCCGGGTCGCGTGGCGGGTGCTCGGTGCCGCCGCCGTCGTGCTGGTGGCGGCGTTCTGCTGGTGGGGCTCGGGGCAGCAGCGCGACATCCACCGGCTGATGGGGCTCACGCCGCCGTCGCGCGGCGGCTACTTGCTCGTGATCGTGCTCGCCGCCCTGACCGGGCGGGGCTCGTCGGCCCCGGGCACGGGCACAACTTCGGCGCGGCGCCGGTGGTGGCGTGGGCGCAGATCGCCCCGCCCCCGGGCTGGACGGACGACCCCACCGCGGCCCTGACCGCCCTCATCGCCGCCCAGGAGTGGCCACCGTGGATACTGGCCGAGATGAGTGATCGGCTGGTGCATGCGCCCGGTGCGGCGGGAAGCGGCGGCAACACCCTGGTGAACGCGGCGGCAGCAGCCGGGCACGGCGAGCTGGTCCGGAACGCCCTCGACAGCAACTGGCCCGAGCCCGCGCGGTCGGATCATGAGCTGATGCTGTGGGCGGCGGACTACGGTGCCTACGAGGTGGTCCTCAACCGGCTCGCACCGGAGACGACGAGGCCGATGCTGGAGATCGCGCGCGGCTGGCTGGCCGGCGACCCGGCGGTGGAGCTGCGGCGCCGGCTCGGCGGCGGAGAGGCCGCGGAGGAGCGCCGGACCGTTCCGATCGGCGACGGCTACGCACACGTGGGCTGCCTCCGGGTGACCGCTGCCGACGGCAGATGGGCCGAGGTCATGACGGGCCACCTGGCGATCGTGACGTACATCGAAGAGGCGCTCGGCATCGGTCCGTCTCTCGACGAGTTGCTGGCGCGCTCTCTGTCGATCGGGGATCCGGACGACCTCAACTGGTGGGGGCCGCTGCACGCCGTGAAGGGCCGTGCCGACGTCCCGGCGACCCTGCGCTGGGCGGTCGGGGTGCTGGAGAGCCCCGACCCGGGTGCCCGGGATTTCGCCTCGGTGGTGGTGCACCTGCTGTCTCTCGAGGAGCAGCCTGCGCCCGAGCGTGAGACGGTGCTTCCCGTCCTGCGGCGCCGGCTGGCCGCGGAACGTGAACCGCAGATCCGGCTCAGCCTGCTCGCCGCCCTGGACTCCTACGAAGTGTCCTGAGCCCGCTCGGCGCCGGGCGGGCGGTGGCAGACTGCGGGCATGGGGCACCCGAAGATGTTCGACGACGCGGATCCGTTCCTGGCGCGCGTACGGGAGATCGCTTTCTCCCTGCCCGGCGCCGCCGAGAAGGAGTCGCACGGGACGCCGGCGTTCTTCACCACGAAGGTGTTCGCGTACTACGGCGGCTCGATCAAGGTGGACGGTGAGTACGAGCGGCACTCGCAGTCGGTGCTGGTGCTGCTGGATCCCGGGGAGCGGGCGGCGCTGGTGGACGAGGAGCGCTGCTACGTCCCGGCCTATCTCGGGGCCGCCGGGTGGATCGGCGTGGATCTCGGCGAGGACACCGACTGGGGCGAGGTGGCGGAGCTGATCGATGCGAGCTACCGCCGTACGGCGGGGGTGCGCAGGGTGGCGGCGCTCGACGCGCGCCGTGACAAGGCCTGAGTGGCGGGCGGCCGGGCGCGCGGTTATAACTAACTAACCGGTACGTTCGCTGCCGCCGAGGGGGTCGAGCCGTGCGCTTGTCGATCGCGACCGTCTGCCTGTCCGGCACGCTCGAGGACAAGCTCGACGCCATAGCCGCCGCGGGGTTCGACGGCGTCGAGATCTTCGAGAACGACCTCGTCGCCTCGGCGTGGTCGCCCGCGCGGATCGGCCGGGAATGCGCTTCCCGGGGCCTGGGGATCGACCTCTACCAGCCGTTCCGGGACTTCGAGGCGGTGCCGCCGGCCGCGTTCCGGGCCGGCCTGCGCCGCGCGGAGCGCAAGTTCGACGTGATGGAACAGCTCGGCGCGCGCACGATGCTGGTCTGCTCGTCGGTCGCCGCCGAGTGCGTGGACGACGACGAGCTCGCCGCCGAGCAGCTGCGCGAGCTGGCGGAGCGGGCCGGGCGGCGCGGGCTGCGGATCGCCTACGAGGCGCTGGCCTGGGGGAAACACGTCGACACGTACGCGCATTCGTGGCGCATCGTCCGCCGCGCCGACCATCCCGCCCTCGGCCTCTGCCTGGACAGCTTCCACATCCTGTCGCGCGGCGACGACCCGGCCGGGATCGGCGTCATCCCCGGCCCGAAGGTGTTCTTCCTGCAGCTCGCCGACGCCCCGCACCTCGACATGAACGTGGTCGAATGGAGCCGCCACCATCGGCTGTTCCCCGGCCTGGGCTCGTTCGACCTGCCCGCGCTCGTGCGGCACGTCCTGGCCACCGGCTACGACGGGCCGCTCTCGCTCGAGATCTTCAACGACATCTACCGGCAGACCGATCCGCGGCACGCCGCCGTCGACGGGATTCGCTCGCTGCTCGCGCTCCGGGAAAGCGCTTCCGGGCCGCTGCCCGGCCTGCCGTCACCGCCCCGGCTCGCCGGGAACGCGTTCACCGAGCTGAGCGTCGACGCGCTCTCCGGACCGGCGGTCACGCACGCGTTGACTGCCTTGGGATTCGCCCGTACGCAGCAGCGCCCGCCCGGCGCCGCGGAAGTCTGGCAGCAGGGCGCCGCCCGCATCGTCCTGACCCCCACGCCCGCCACCGCCGTCCCGGGCGCGGCCGGCATCTCGGCCGTGGGCGTGACCTCGGCGGATCCCGCCGCCTCCCTCGCGCGCGCACAACGACTGCTCGTCCCCGTCCTGCCCGGCGGTCGTGCCGTCGCCGCCCCCGACGGCACCGTCATCCACTTCGGACCGCACGACGCCGGCGCCCCGCGGGAAGCGCTTCCCCACGCGGCCGCCCCCGAGGAAGCGCTTCCCACCACCCGCGCAGCCGAGCAAGCGCCACCCATCGTGACCGGGATCGATCACATCGCGCTGACCGAGCAGGTGGACGACTACGACCAGGTGGCGCTCTTCCTCCGCACGGTGCTCGGCCTGCGCCCCGGCCCCGGCACCGAGCTCACCGCCCCCTTCGGCCTGCTCCGCGGGCGCTCGGCCACCGACGCCGACGGCACGTTCCGGATCATCTTCCTCACGGCCCCGCTGCGCCGCGGCAGCTGGGCCCCCGCGGTACCGAGCCCGCAGCACGTCTCCTTCGCGAGCCCCGACATCGTGGCGAGCGCCCGCGCCGCCCGCGCGCTCGGCGCCCCCGTGCTGCCGATCCCGGGCAACTACTACGACGACCTCGACGTCCGGCTCGCCCCGCCGCCGGAGCTCCTCGCCGACCTGCGCGAGCACTCCATCATGTACGACCGGGACGGCGGGGGCGAGTACTTCCACTTCGCCACGGAACTGCTCGGCTCCCGGCTGTTCTTCGAGGTGGTGCAGCGGGTCGGCGGCTACGAGGGCTACGGCGCCGCGAACGCCGTGCCGGTCCGGATGGCCGCGCACCGCCGGCAGCGGCTACGACGGGCGGGTTCTGTGAAGATTCCGTGAGCGGGACCGGCATCGGGGTGCGGAACCCGTACGGTGCTGTCGTGAATTCTTTGATCATCATCGTTTTCATCGGGGCTCTGCTCATCGTCGTCGGGACGCTGTTCATCGCGCCGATGGTCGTGATCGTCACCTCCGCCGTCCGGGGGCGGCGGCGCGGGCTGTCCCTGTGGGCGGCGCTGCTGAGGCCGGTGCCGCTGACCGCCATGGGCGTGCTGGCGCTGGCCGGGGCGGCCACGATCGCGTCCCTGGGATGGCTGCCGGGGATCTTCGCCTGGGATGCGGCGGAGATGTGCGCGTCGGCCGCCGGCTTCTACTCCGGGACGCCGGGGCCGTCGGACGCATCGTGGACCGGAATCGATCGGCAGCTGTTCCCGATGCGCCAGACGTGCCGGTGGGCGGACGGGACCACGTACGAGCTGGTTCCCGGGTGGCTCACCCCCGCGCTGGTGGTGCTCGTGCTGATCGCGCTCGCCGCCTTCGGCGAGGCGATCGTCCGGGCGGTGGGGCGGCCGCGGCGCGATCCCGCCGATGTGCCGACGGCCGGGACGCCCCTGCGATCGCCTCTTTTCAGGAGGTACCGGACGTGGCGGG
>CAKUMG010000122.1 GCA_934667465.1 uncultured Actinoplanes sp.
CTGGCCGCTCTCGTCCGGCAGGACCTGGGGCTGCGTGGTGTCGAGCTCCGCGGGCGGCTCGGGCGCCGGCTCGACGGGCGCACCGGTGACCGGGTGGAACGTCAGCTGGGCGGTGCGCCCGATGACGGCGGCGGCCTCGGCCGGGTCCTGCAGTCCGGGCAGCTCCACGCCGATCCGGCGCTCGCCGGAGCGCGCGAGCGTGGGCTCGCTGACGCCGAGGGCGTCCACGCGGCGCCGCAGCACCTCGAGCGCGCGGTCGGTGGTCTGGGCGGTGGCGGCGACGCCGTTGCCGTCGCGGGTCTCGACGATCCGGTCGCGGTCGTCGTAGGTGAAGCCGCGTTCCTGCAGCGCGCCGGGCGGGAACTCGGTGGTGAGCTGGCCGCCGCCGTCGTACTGGTAGGTCGTGACGAAGCCCTCGGGGTCGGTGTTCTTGGTGACCTGCCCGGCGCTGTTGTACTCGTACTTGTAGAGGTCCTTGTCGAGGTCGAGCGACTTGACCGACAGCAGGTCGCCGTCGGCGCCGTAGGTGTTGCTGAGCTTGTTGCCCTGCGGGTCCTCGAACGACGTCGGGAACGACGGGTGGGTGGCGCTGGTGTATCCGGCCACCGAGCGGGCGCCGGTCGGCAGGGTCGCGCTGGTCGGGTTGCCGGCGCCGTCGAAGCCGTACGAGATGCTGCTGCCGAGCCCGTTGGTGGTGGAGGCGACGTCGCTGTTGGCCGTCCAGGTCTTCGACTGCTCGTGGCCCAGCGGGTCGATCGCCTTGGTCTGCCGGCCCTCGTCGTCGAAGTGATAGGTCGAGGTGGAACTCGGTGAGGTTGCCGTCCGCGTCGTAGGTGAACGGGCCGTGCACGCCGCCGGTCCAGTCGGTCATGCGCACGACGCGGTTCTCGCCGTCGTACTCGCTCATCGTGGTGACCCGGCCGTTGGGGTCGTAGATCGCGGCGAGCCGGTCGTCGTGGCCCGCGTCGTAGTTCACCTTGATGGTGACGTCGTTGTTGTTGCTCATCTCCTGCAGCGCGCCGCCGGAGTGGAACAGCCAGACGTCCTCCGACTCGGTCCACTTCAGGGTCCACTTGCCGTCGCCGCCCTTGCTCAGCTTGGCGTCGATGCCGGTGGGCGAGGTGTAGGAGCCGCTCGACGTCCTGGTGAACGTGCTGGTGAAGCCGGTGGGCCCGTGGAACACGACCTTGTCGGAGGCGATCTCGAGCCGGACGTCCGCGCCGGTGGTCATGCTCCAGCCGCGGCCGAACGCGCCGGAGCCCTCGGAGCGGTTGTTGTAGACGTGCGACAGGTCGGTGGAGTAGCCGCGGGCGCCGATGCTCAGGTCGTGGTAGCGCACCATGACGTTGCCGTTGGCGGTGTTGACGAGCAGTTGCAGGCGGTCGGCGAGTTGCCGCAGCTCGACCGGGTACCAGTCCTGCATGCCGATGCCCGGCTTCTCGACGCCGGAGGCGGGCCGGACGCCGTCCGGGTCGGTGCTCGCCGTCCGGGACGAGGCGGGCGCGCCGCCGATGCCGGGGGTGGTCCGGGCCGCACCGGGGACGTCGGCGCGGGGAGCGAGCGCGGGGTTCAGCAGGGATGGTGGGGCGGGAGCGGGAGGGGCCGCCCGGCCCGGGGTGCCGGCCGCGGTGGCTGTCAGGACGACAAGGGTGGTGATCAGTGCGCCGAGGCGGCGGTGTGGCACGGAGAAGGGGCTCATCGATCTCCTTCGCTGGGTGTGGCGTCACCCTGGCGTGGAGTCCTACATCCGCCCTACACAGCGCTGTATGGCCCGCGGAAACAGCACGGCGACGCCGCCGCGCGGGCGAGAGGCGGAAACAGCACGGCGACGCCGCCCCGGGCCGGGGTGACGCCGCCGTGCGGGTGAGAGGGTGCTACTTGCTCGCCCCGGCCGTGAGGCCGGACTGGATCTGGCGCTGGAAGAACGCGTACACGATGATCATCGGCAGGATGGAGAGGGTCAGGGCGGCGAACAGGGCCGCCCAGTTGGCCTGGTAGCCCGCCGAGACCGAGATGTTGGCGATGCCCTGGGTGAGCACCCACTTCTCGTCGGCGCCCTGGCCCTGCATGATGGCGACCGGCAGCAGGTACTGGTTCCACTGGCCGACCACGTTGAAGATCGTGATGCTGATCAGGCCGCTCTTCGCCATGGGCAGCATGACCTGGAAGAACAGCCGGGTGTGCGACGCGCCGTCGACGACCGCCGCCTCCGCCACGTGGTTCGGCAGGGTCTTGAAGAAGGCCGTCATGAAGAAGACGGTGAACGGCAGCGAGTAGGCCGTGTAGACCAGGATCAGGCCGAGGTACGTGTTGAGCAGGCCGAGGTTCTGCAGGATCAGGAAGAGCGGGACGATCGCCATGAAGACCGGGAAGGCCATGCCCGACACGAACAGGTAGTAGATGAACTTGTTGCCGAAGAACTTGTAGCGGGCGAGGACGTAGGCCGCCATCGAGCCGAAGACCATCGTGGCCGTGGTGCTGCAGGCGACGACGAAGATGCTGTTCAGGAAGTAGCGGCCGATGTGGGCCTCGGTCCAGGCCGTCTTGTAGGTCTCGAAGGAGAGCGCGCTCGGCAGGCTGAACGGCGCCTCGGTGAAGATCTCGGCGTTGCTCTTGAACGAGGCGAGCACGACCCAGATCAGCGGGGCGATGACGAGCAGGCCCCAGATGGCGAGCGCGACGTGCGCGAAGCCGCCGAAGAGCTTGCTGTCCTTCTTCTCGCTGCTGACGCCCGCGCTCCTGCGGGGTCCGGGGTAGTCGACCGAGCCGGGGGGCGGGGCGGTGACGTCGGTGGTGTTGGTCATCTCAGGCTCCCGGTCCGGCTCAGAGCTCGACGTTGTCGCGCCGGGTGACCCGCAGGGTCAGCGCCGCGAACGTGAGGGTCAGGAAGAACAGCACGACGCCCATGGCCGAGGCGTAGCCGAACTGCGCGTAGTCCTGCATGTTGCGGAAGATCTCCAGACCGAGCACGGTGGTCGCGCCGTCGGGGCCGCCGCGGTCGACGGACATGACGTTGACCAGAGCGAAGGCGTCGAAGGCCGCGATGCCCAGATAGACCCAGGCGACCTGCAGCGTGTTCCACAGCAGCGGCAGCGTGATCTTGAAGAAGAGGGTGCCGCGGGTGGCGCCGTCGAGCGCCGCCGCCTCGTAGATCTCCGTGGGAATGGAGCCCATGCCGGCGGAGAAGAGCACGACGTAGAAGCCGACCGCCTGCCAGACCAGCACGGCGAGGATGGACCAGAGGGCGAGGTTCTTGTCGGCGAGGAAGAGGATCGCGCCGTCCGCGTCGACCAGGCCGATCTGCTTGACCAGGCCGTTGATCAGGCCGCTGTCGTCCGGGGAGTAGACCCGGGCGAAGATGACCGCTACCAGCGCCAGGGCCAGCAGCTGCGGGAAGAAGAAGACGACCCGGTAGAACTTCGAGCCGCGTACGCCGGTCATCATCCCGCCCTTGCTGCCGCCACCCACGTTGAGCAGGAAGGCGAAGAAGAGCGCGATCGCGATCGTGGCCAGCGGCATCACGACCAGCAGCACGGCGTGGTGCTGGATGGCCTTCCAGAACGTGGTGTCCTGGAAGAGCTTCGTGAAGTTGTCGAAGCCGATGTACTCGACGTCGGGCGAGAAGCCGCGCCAGTTGGTGAGCGACAGCTGGAAGGCCTGGAGGTAGGCCGCGACCACGAACGTCGCGTAGATCGCCACCGGCACGACCAGGAAGCCGATGATGAACGGGTACCTGCCGTGCTTCATGGTTCTTGCTCCGTCCGTGATGCGGGGATTGCCGAGCAGATTTTCCGTACGGCGGGGAGTGGCGAGCGGGCGGCGGCCCGCGCGGCGGGGACTGCCGATGGGGGCGGCAGAGCGAAGCGGGGCCGGGCCCGCGGGTGAACCCGCGGGCCCGGACTACATCAGCGGGTGAACTTCTCGATCGACGAGTCGTTCTTGATCGCGTCGGCGGCCTTCTGCATGCGGGCGCAGAACTTGTCGGCCGTGCCGCCCTGGTACATCAGCTCGTTGGTGGCGGCGCGCAGCTCGTCGTCGAGCTTCTTGTACCAGGTGTCGAAGCGGAAGGCGAACGTGTCGGCGCCCGCCGCGACCAGCGCGGTGTTGCTCGACGTGAGGCCCGCGCTGATCGTCATGCCGTCGGTGGCCCCGGCGACGACGGTCAGCGTCTTGGTGAGCTCGGTGAAGCCCACGGCGCCGGCCTTGGAGAGCATGTGGCGCAGGAACTCCATGCCGCCGCGCGGGTTCTTGCCCTTGGCGGCGACGAAGTACTGCTCGCCGGCCGCGGCGTACAGGGCGGTGACGGGCAGCTTGTCGGCGGCGGTGACGCTCGGGATCGGCATCAGCTGGTAGTCGAAGCCGGCCGGGGTGTCCTTGGCCTGCTCGTTCTCCAGCCACGACCCGGACGGGTAGAGGCCGACCTTGTACTGGTTCTGCTGCAGCTGGACCTCGGTGTGCTTAAGGCCGAGGAACGACTTGTTCGAGTACGTCGCGCCGACCTTGGCCCACGCCTCGGCGGCCTGCTTGACGGCGTCGTTGGTCCAGGCGCCGGCCTCGAGGTTGTCGATGTTCTTGAGGATGTCGGCGCCACCGATCTTCGCGGCGCTGGTGAGAAGCAGGGTGTACATGTAGTACGGAGCGTTGGCGCCCGCGTACCCGAACGGCGTGATGCCCTTGGCCTTCATCGCCTCGAGCAGGGTGGTGAAGTCGGCCCAGGTGGTGGGGACGGTCCAGCCGTTGTCCTTGAAGAGCTTGCCGGAGTACCAGAGGCCGAAGACCGTGAAGGCGTAGTTGAGCACGTACGGCTTGCCGTTGAACGTGCCCTGCTCGACGGTGCCCGGGATCAGGGTGTCCTTGACGGTCTTGCCGGCGATGTCCAGCGACGGGGCCGCGAACAGGTCGGTCAGGTCCTGGACCTGCTGGGCCTGGACGAGGGCGCCCTGGTCCATCATCTTCGAGCCGGAGTTGTTGATCATGTCGGGCGGGTTGTTGCCCGTGAACCGCGGCTGGACGACGGTGGCGATCTCCTCGGCCTGGCTGAAGGCGACCTTGGAGTTCGGGAACAGCTTGTTGTACGACGGGATGTCGATGTCCGTCGCGTACTTGGTGCCGAGGCCACCGTTGAAGATCACGATCTCCAGCGGCGCGTCCTCCTTGATGCCCAGCGGGTTGGTGTCGGAGACGGTGCCCGCGGGCTTCTCGGCGTTGTCGTCCGAGTCGCCACCGCCGCCGCCGACGCAGGCGGAGAGCATGCTCACGGCGGGGGTGGCCAGCAGACCGACGGCGGCGGCACGGCGCAGCAGCGTACGGCGGTCGACCTCGGGCTTCAAGATGTCGGTCATGCACTTACTCCTCAGGGTGTGATCCGTGCCGGGCGTGGTGCGCGTGGAGCCGGGAGCAGGTTCAGGGGGTGCTGCCGTCCTTGACGGCCTTGTGGCCGCTGACGGCCTGGGCGGTGCGCTGGAAGGCCGCGTTGGAGCGCTCGTGGGTGCGCTGCGCGACGGCCACGTAGAGCAGATCGAGCACGACCAGCTGGGGGTGACGCGCGGACAGCGCGTCGGGCCGGAAGGTCGTGGCCTGGGTGGCGGTGAGCAGGACGATGTCCGCGAGCTCGGCCAGCGGCGAGCGCGGGAAGCTGGTCAGGGCGATGGTGGTGGCGCCGCGGCTGCTCGCCTCGGCGAGCAGCTCGATGGTCTCGCCGGTCTCGCCGGAGTGCGAGATGCCGAGAGCGACATCGCTCGTACGGGACAGCGCGGCGCTCGCGAGTCCGTTGTGCACGTCGGTCCAGGCCCACGCGGCGACGCCGATCCGGTGCAGGCTGAACTGCATCTCCTCGCCGACCAGCGCGCTGCCGCTGGCGCCGAAGATGTTGACCCGCGGCGCGGCGGCGATCGCGACGGCGGCCCGCTCCACCTCGGCGAGGTCGAGCAGCGACGCGGTGTCGTGCATGGCCCGGGTGTCGGCGGCCATGATCTGGCCGAGCACCCGTTCGAGGGGGTCGCTGGGCTGGATCTCGCGGCCGATGTCGACGGTCCAGCCCGACGAGCGGGCCCGGCCGGTCTCGGCGGCGATGCCCAGCCGCAGGTCGGCGTAGCCGTCGAAGCCGAGCGCCCGGCAGAACCGGGTGACCGTGGCCGGCGAGGTGCCGCTGCGCTCGGCCAGCTCGACAATGGTGGCGCGGGAGGCCGCGGCGGGGTCGTTGAGCACCTGCTCGGCGACGCGCTGCAGGGCGCCGGTGAACTCCGGGAGCAGCGTGCGGACCCGCATCAGGACACCTTCCTCCGCATTGCCGGGGGCCTGGGGACGCGCCGGCGAATCGACGACCGCGGTCGAGGCGGTGCCGTCCGCGTCTGGCTCGCCCATGGGCCGTCCCTTCAGAAAGGAGTATTAACTGTCGCGGTAAAAGTTCTTACTGAAGGCCCCCTCGTGTCAAGACTGTGGGTGAAGTTTTCAAACCGTTACCAAGAGCACGTTCGTAAATACGCGTTACGGCGGAGCCGTTTGACACGCGTCGATCCCTGAATGCCGGGAAGGCGTGATAGCCATCACAGCACCCAATTTTGTCCCGTTTTGCTCATCGGGCAAACGACGGAAGGGCCATCGTCCGTACGGCCGTCCGGGCACCCCTGACGACGGAAAGCACCCCCAACGCGAAACGCCCTCGCAATCCGCGAGGGCGTTTCGTAACGTGGCAAAAATTCTGCCCAGAACCGGTTAAGCGCCGGGGGCGGTGTCCCTGATCGCCTGGGCGAAGACCTCCGAGCGGTGCTCGAAATTGCGGAACCGGCCGTAGCTGGGCGCCGCCGGCGACAGCAGCACCACGCCCCCGGCCGGGGTCACCTTGCGCGCCAGCAGCACCGCGTCGGCCAGGTCCTGCGCCTGCTCGGTGCGCACGCCGGGCAGCCCGGCGAGCTCGGCCAGGATGCGCGGGCCGCTGTCGGGCAGCCCGATCACGGTCAGCTCGCGCGCGGCCAGATGCTGCCGCAGGGGCGCGTAGTCGAGCCCGCGATCCGTGCCGCCGACCAGGACGGTGAGCGGCCTGCCCTCGTACGCGTCGATCGCATGCATCGCCGAGTAGGGGCTCGTCGACAGCGTGTCGTCCACGAAAGTGAGCCCCGAGGGGTCATCGATCTCGGTGAGCCGGTGCGGCAGCCCCTCGAACGACGCCACCGCCGCCCGCAGCTCCTCCTTGAGCGCCAGGACGTCGATGCCCATGCCGTCGAGCACCGCCAGGGCCACGCAGAGGTTGCGCCCGTTGTGCTGCCCGCGCAGCCGCAGCTCGTCGCGGGCGAACAGCGGGTCGTCGCTGCACCAGACCAGGCCGTCGTCCTCGATCCGGAACCGCGAGTCGCCGCTGCCGGCCGGGATCGCCGCGAAGCCGTTGAGGTCGCGGGCGCCGATGGTCTCGCGCACCAGCCGCTGGTCGGCGCCGTTCACGACGATCAATTCCGGACCGTGGGCGAGCAGGTTGAGCTTGTCGCGGTAGTACTCGCGCTCGCCGCCGTGCGCGTCGAGGTGCTCGGGGAACAGCGAGGTCACCACGGCCACGCGCGGCGAGTCCGCCAGGTCGCTGCACTGGTAGCTGGACAGCTCCAGCACGTACTGCTCCGCAGGGGGCAGATCGAGCAGCGGTACGCCGATGTTGCCGCCGAAGACGTTGGGCCGGCCCGCCGCGGCGAGCAGGTGGCTGATCAGGGCGGACGTGGTGCTCTTGCCCTTGCTGCCGGTGACACCGACGGTGGCGCGGGCGTGCTCGGCCATCCACAGCGCGCTGCCGCCGGTGATCGTGATGCCGCGCGCGCGCAGGTCGGCCATCCACGGGTGGGTCTGCGGCACCCCGGGCGAGCGCACGATCACGTCCGCGGTGGCCAGGGCACCGAACGCGTGGTCACCGCCGGCCAGCGGCGCGAGCGCGGCCAGCTCGCCCTCCCACGGCACGGACAGGTAGTTGACGCTGTCGTCGACGACCATCAGCCGGGACGGCCCGTGGGCGGCGATCGCGGTCACGGCGGCGCGGCCCTCACGGCCCGTCCCCCAGACGGCCACGGAACGTCCGCGCAGGTCTGCCAAGCGCACTGGAATACCCCCTCGGTGGATGCGCATTAGTATTGCCCGTCGGTCCGATGACAGGAGTTTGCGGGTGCAGTTCGACGTGATGCGGTTCCCCTCGTACGCCTTCGACCCTTCCACCGGGGTCGCGACGTTCGACTACGCGCTGGACTCGTCCACGTCCGACCCGCTCTCCTTCACGGAGACGATCACCTTCCCGCTGCCCACCGGGGACATTCCGGACACGTTCCATCGGGTGCTGGAGCTGCTGCACGTCGTCGCCGGGGTCAGCTACTACAAGGTCGGGGCGCCGCCGCGCATTCTCGCGCCGCGTGAGTTCCCCGCTCCGGTGCAGGCGTTCTTCGACGCGGTCTACAGCAAGGGCCTGGGCGAGTACGCGTACGTCAACCAGCTGCCGTACGTGCTGGACATGACCGTGACCGTGCCGGGCGTGTCGGCGCCCGCCGCCGCTGTGGACAATGCGGGCGGGCGTCCGTTGTCGGCCGTCGGGGGCGGCAAGGACTCGATCGTCACGCTGGAGATCCTGCGCGCCGCCGGGCTCGACCCGGTGCCGTTCTCGGTCAACCCGAACCACGTCATCGCCAACGTCAACGCCGCGTCCGGCCTGAGCGCCCTCGCCGCCCGCCGCAAGCTCGACCCGCGGCTGTTCGAGCTCAACAAGGCCGGCGCGCGCAACGGCCATATCCCAGTCACCGCGATCAACTCGCTCATCGCGATCGCCACCGCGACCCTGCACGGCCTCGGCCCGGTCGTCATGTCCAACGAGCGCTCCGCCTCCGACCCCAACCTGATCTGGAACGGTCACGAGATCAACCACCAGTGGTCCAAGGGGCTCGAGGCCGAAGGGCTGCTGCGCGCCGCGGTCACCGCGCACACCGGGCTGACCGAGCCCTACTTCTCGCTGCTGCGCTCGCTGTCGGAGCTGCACATCGCCCAGCTGTACGCGCGCAGCAGCGCCTACGACGACGTCGTCACCAGCTGCAACAAGGCGTTCAAACTGCACGACCCGACCGCCCGCTGGTGCGGCGACTGCCCCAAGTGCCGGTTCGTCGCGCTCGCCATGGCACCGGCGATGCCCCGCGAGCGGCTCACCCGCATCTTCGGGCGCGACCTGTTCGCCGACCCGGCCCAGGTCCCCGGCTATCTGGAGCTGCTCGGCATCGATGCGCACAAGCCGTTCGAGTGCGTGGGCGAGGTCGAGGAGTCCCTGGTCGCGCTGACGATGCTCGCCGACGATCCGCAGTGGGCCGGCGCGCCCGTGGTGGTGGCGCTGCGGGCGGCCGTGCCGGCGGCGGCGTGGGCGTCGGCGTCGCGCGACGCGATCCTGACGCCGTCCGGGGAGACGTTCGTGCCCGCGGCGTACGGGAAGGCTTTGTCGGCCTTTCTCTGATCACTCCGGCAGGTCCTGGTGGATGCGGGCCGGGTGCACGCCGAGCTGGCGCAGCTCCGCGCTCGTGGCGAGCAGCATCGGCGGGGGCCCGGCCACGTAGACGTCGCAGGCGGACCAGTCGCCGTACGCGGCGACCGTCTCCGCGACCGGCCCGGACGCGTACGGGCCGGCGTCGCCCTCGCTGACCACCGGCACCACCGTGGCCCAGTGCGCCAGGTGGGCCAGGTCGGTGACCGCGTCGAGGTCGTACAGGTCGTCGACGGTGCGCACGCTCCAGAACAGTACCGCCGAGCGCGGGTCCCCGGTCGCCACCAGCTCGGTGAGCAGCGCCTTCAGCGGCGCGACCCCGGTGTCGCCGGCGATCAGGAGCACGTCCGGGCCGTGCTCCGGCAGCACCAGCGAGCCCTCGGGCCGGGACAGCCGCACGACGTCGCCGACCCCGGCGCGGTGCACGAGCGCGCCGCTGACCCCGGCCGGAGACTCCGCGCGTACGTGCAGCTCGACGATGTTGTCCAGGCGCGGCGACCCGGCGAGCCAGAACGGGCGGGTCTCCCCCGGCAGCTCCGCGACCTCGACCCGGGTGAACTGGCCCGGCCGCCACGGCATCGGCAGGTACGGGCGCAGCCGGATCACGGCCACGTCGTCGCGCCGCCGTTCGTGCGAGACCACCACCGCCGCCCAGGTCACCGGCTCGTAGCGGGCGGCGGCCATGCCGGCCACGACCCACTCCGACGCGTGCTGCCACGTCGAGCGCCACGCCTGGTCGAAGTCCTGCCGCCAGCCGCCCGCCGTCATCCCGGCCCGCATCGCCTCGGCCAGCGCCGCGCCGGCCAGCTGCAGCTGCTGCGGCGCCACCCCGCACTCGGCCAGCGCGCCGCCGAGCCGCCCGAACCCGGCCACCAGCAGCGGCGGCTGGTCCGCGTGGTGCGCCAGCCAGGTCAGGCCCTCGGCGAGCTGCGCCACCTGGGCGGCGGCGTTGCCGGGCACCCCCGCGA
>CAKUMG010000123.1 GCA_934667465.1 uncultured Actinoplanes sp.
CACCCAAGCCGCCGGGCCCACGGCAGGGACCCGCGCACCGCCGCCGGCCGCGTGCATCGTGGACACACGACGCGGATCTCGTCGATGGCCGGCTCGGTCGTCAAGGCACCAGGAACCCGTAACACCCGCTCGTTCATGCGGCCCATTCTGGCCGCGCCGCCGAGCCGGGTCGACCCCATTTACGGGACGACCGAGCCCGCCGTAAGCGGGCGCCACCGTAGGACCGAGAACGCCACCGGGCGCCCCCGCAGAAGCGAAGGCGCCCGGAAGAACGGAAGAACAGCGAACCGGGGATCAGCCGGCGCGCTGCGCGGCGATCAGGTCGCGGAACCAGAGCGCGGACTGCTTCAACGTCCGCTCCTGCGTCTCGTAGTCGACGTGCACGATGCCGAAGCGCTTCTCGTACCCGTACGCCCACTCGAAGTTGTCCATCAGCGACCACGCGAGATAGCCCCGCACGTCCGCACCCTGCTCGACCGCCGCCGCGACCGCCGCGATGTGGTCGCGCAGATAGGCGGTCCGGTCCGCATCGGCGACCGTGCCGCCGGACGGGGCGGGATCGTCGAAGGCGGCGCCGTTCTCCGTGATGACCAGGGGCAGGCCCGGGTAGTCGCGGTGCAGCCGGACCAGGAGCTGGGTGAAGCGCTCCGGCGTGATCGGCCAGTCCATCGCGGTTCGGGGCCGGTCGAGCGGCACCGAGTAGACCATCGGCCGCCCGGCCGCGTCGACGGTGTTGCCCGCGGGGTCCGTGCCGCTGAACTCCTGGCCGAAGTAGTAGTTGATGCCCAGCACGTCGAACGGGGTGGAGATGATCTCCAGGTCGCCCGGCTGCACGGGGAAGACGTCGCCGAGCTCGTCGACGATGTCCTGCGGGTAGGCGCCCCGGCGCAGCGGGTCCAGGTAGATGCGCAGCCCCATGCCGTCGGCCCGCCGTGCCGCCTCCCGGTCCGCGAACGAGTCGGTCGCCGGGTCGGACGTGCCCATGTTGAGCGTGATGCCGAACGTGTGCGGGCGGGTGGCAGCCGCCCGCATCGCCTGGGTGGCGAGGCCGTGGCCCAGCAGCAGGTGGTGCACGGCGGCGAGCGCGTCGCCCTGGTCGCGGCGGCCCGGGGCGTGCACGCCCTCGGCGTACCCGAGCCAGGCCGAGCACCACGGCTCGTTGAGCGTCGTCCACGTGTCGACCCGGTCGCTCAGCCGGTCGAAGACGAGCGCGGCGTAGTCGGCGAACCGGTACGCGGTGTCGCGGTGCGGCCAGCCGCCCGCGTCCTCGAGCTCCTGTGGCAGGTCCCAGTGGTAGAGCGTGACCCACGGGTCGATGCCCGCGGCGAGCAGCTCGTCGGTGAGCCGGTCGTAGAACGCGAGGCCGGCCGGGTTCGCCGGGCCGCGCCCGCCGGGCTGCACGCGCGGCCAGGCGACCGAGAACCGGTACGTGTCCACGCCCAGGTTCTTGATCATCGAGACGTCGTCGGGCATCCGGTGGTAGTGGTCGCACGCCACGTCACCGTGGTCGCCGCCCGCGACGGCGCCGGGCACGCGGCAGAACGTGTCCCAGATGGACGGTCCGCGGCCGTCCTCAGCCGCCGCCCCCTCGATCTGGTACGCCGACGTGGCCACACCCCAGCGGAAGCCGGGCGGGAACGAGTGGTTCATGAATCCCCCCGGGCGGCGCCGACGGGGGAGGCGACGGGGTGCAGCCAGCAGGCGACGGTCCGGCCGGCGCCGTCGGGCGTGCCGGGCCGGCCGAGCACCGGGATGTCCACCGAGCACGGCTCGAACGCCTTCGGGCACCGCGGGTGGAACGAGCACCCGCTCGGCATGCCCTTGAGGTCGGGTGGCGAGCCCGGAATGCCCGACAGCGAGCGCTTCGGCCCGCGCAGCGCGGGGAAAGAGCCGAGCAGACCTTCGCTGTACGGGTGCAGCGAGTCCCGGTAGAGCGTCGCGGCGGGCGCCTCCTCGACGATCCGTCCGCCGTACATGATCGCGATCCGGTCCGAGAACTCGACGAGCAGGGACAGGTCGTGGGTGATGAAGATGACGGAGAAGCCGAGCCGCTCGCGCAGGTCGATCAGCTGCGCCAGGATCTGCCGCTGCATCACCACGTCGAGGGCGGTGGTCGGCTCGTCCATGATGACGACCTGCGGCTGCAGGATCAGCGCCATGCCGATCATGACGCGCTGGCGCATGCCGCCGGAGAGCTGATGCGGGTACGCGTCCATCCGGTCCGGGGCGATCCCGACGATCTTGAGCATCTCGCGGGCCCGGGCGTTGCGGTCCGCCGCCGACATCCCCGGCTCGTGCGCGGCCAGCACGTCGGTGAGCTGCGTGGAGATCTTGTGCACCGGGTTGAGCGAGTTCATCGCGCCCTGGAACACGATCGCCGTCTCGGCCCAGCGGAACGCGCGCAGGCCCTTGTCGTCGAGCCCGAGCACGTCGTACGGGTCGCCCTGAGCGGGGTGGTAGATGACCTCGCCGCCGCTGATGACGCCCGGCGGCGCCAGCAGGCGGGTGAGGCCGTACGCGAGGGTGGACTTGCCGGAGCCGGACTCGCCGGCCAGGCCGAGGACCTCGCCGCGGTGCAGCGTCAGGTTGACGTCGCGGACCGCATGCACCGCCTGGTCGCCCAGGCCGTAGTCCACGTTCAGGTTCTTGATCTCGAGGATCGGCTCGCCGCTCACTGCGAGACCTCCTTACTGATGTCGCCCTTGCTGATGTCGCCGGCGGCGCTGGGGTTGCCGGCGGCGCTGGGGTTGCCGGCGGCGCTGGGGTCGCTCGCAGCGCCGGGGTCACCGGTGGCGCTGGGGTCGCCGGTCCGGCGCATGACCGGCGTCGCCGCCGCGGTGGTGACGGAGGGGATCGGCCGCGCGTGGGTGTGCGGCGCGGACGAGTTGCTGAGCACCGGCGTGAACCCGACACGCATCCGCACCGTACGGCCGGAAGCGGTCTTGACCTTGGTCTTGCCGGCGCTGCGCAGCCGCGGGCTGACGAACTCGTCGATACCGAAATTGATCAGTGACAGCGCGGTGCCGAGGAACGCGATCGCGAGGCCGGCCGGGACGAACCACCACCACGCGCCCTGGGCGAGGGCCTGCTGGCTCTGCGCCCAGAACAGGATCGTGCCCCAGTTCCAGCCGGAGTCCGCGCCGATGCCGATGAAGGCGAGCGTGATCTCGGAGGTGACCGCGAAGATGACCGTGCCGACGAAGCCGGACGCGATGATCGCGGTCAGGTTGGGCAGGATCTCGAAGATGATGATGCGCCAGGTCTTCTCGCCGTTGGCGCGGGACGCCTCGATGTAGTCGCGCCGGCGCAGCGAGAGGGTCTGCGCCCGCAGCACCCGGGCGTTCCAGGCCCACGAGGTGAAGCCGATGATCAGCGCCACCAGCAGCGAGCCGCCGTTGGGCGCCGCCGCCGTGACGATGATGATCAGCGGCAGGGCCGGGATGACCAGGAAGACGTTGGAGAGCGCCGAGAGGCTGTCGTCCCAGCCGCCGCCGAGATAGCCCGCGGTCACGCCGATCAGGACCGAGAGCACGGTCGCGAGCGCGCCGGCCGCCAGGCCGACGACCATGACCGTACGGGTGCCGTCGAGGATCTGGCTCAGCACGTCCTGGCCCAGGTGCGTGGTGCCCAGCCAGTGTGCGGCCGACGGGCCCTGGACCAGCTCGGGGCCGCGCGCGTCCGGGTCGTACGGCGCGACCCAGGGCCCGATGATCGCGAAGAGGACGTACAGCCCGAGCACGATGACGCCGGTCAGCGCCTTGGCGTTGGAGACGAAGCGGAACCGCTTCGCCTTCACCGGCTTGCCGGGGTCGGGTTGCGCCATCGCCCCCTGACCGGGAATGACCTGCTCGACGCTGGAGGTGGGAATGGTCATCGGTCAGCCCTCCTTGCGGGTGCGCGGGTCGAGCATCAGGTAGACGATGTCCGCGATCAGGTTGGCCACCAGCACCGAGATGGTGATGACGAGGAAGATGCCCTGCATCAGCGGGTAGTCCTTGGCGGTGACCGCCCGGAAGAGCAGGAAGCCCAGGCCCGGGTACGAGAACACGATCTCCACCAGCAGCGTGCCGCCCACGATGAAGCCGAGCGACAGCGCGAAGCCCGACACGTTGGGCAGCAGCGCGTTGCGGGCCGCGTAGCCGAGCGCCACCCGCCGGTCGGAGAGGCCCTTGGCGTGCGCGACGGTGATGTAGTCCTCCGCCGCGACGGTCACCATCATGTTGCGCATGCTCAGGATCCAGCCGCTCACCGACGAGATCAGGATCGTCAGCGCGGGCAGCAGGCTGTGCTGCAGGGCGCTCGGGATGAAGTACTGGTCCCAGGCGGGCACCAGGCCGGGCTCGTAGCCGCCGCTCGACGGGAAGAAGCTGTCCGGGCCGGCGAGCAGGAAGATCGCGAGCAGGCCGAGCCAGAAGTACGGGACCGACGACAGGAACGTGGTGGCCGGCAGCAGGCCGTCGACCCAGGAGCCGCGCCGCCAGCCGGCCAGCACACCCAGGCCGGTGCCGAGGAAGAAGCTGATGATCGTGGTGATGCCGACCAGGCCGAGGGTCCACGGCAGCGCGTCGCCGATCACCTCGGAGACGGGCGACGGGAACGCCGTGAACGACAGGCCCAGGTCGCCGCGGAACAGCTGGCCCCAGTAGTCGAGGTACTGCTCCCAGAGGGTGGCGTCCTGGTCCAGGCCGAACAGCACGTACAGCGAGGCGATCGCGTCGGAGCTCATCTGGCCCTGGAAGCGGGACAGCAGCGCCTTGACCGGGTCGCCCGGGATCATCCGGGGGATGAAGAAGTTGAGCGTGATCGCCGCCCACGCCGTGAAGACGTAGAAGAAGATCCGCTGGAGCAGGTACTTCACCGGACCCCCTCCGCCACCGGCGCGCTGGTCGCCACGGTCTGCTCGTCGTAGAGCCAGCAGGCGGCCCAGTGCCCGGGCTTGTCGCCGATCTCGATGCGTACGGGCAGGTCGGTCGTGCAGCGTTCCATCGCCGCGGGGCAGCGGGGGTGGAACCGGCAGCCGGCGGGCGGCCGGATCAGGCTCGGCGGCTCCCCGTCGCCGCGGTCACCCTCGTCGGCGGCCATGGTCGCGATCCGGTCCGGGTCGGGCGCGGAGTCGATCAGAAGCCGGGTGTACGGGTGTGCGGGCGTCTGGGTCACCGTCTCGCTGTCCCCGCCCTCGACCATCCGGCCGGCGTACATCACCATCGTCTCGTCCGCGAAGTACCGGGCGGAGGCGATGTCGTGCGTGATGTAGAGGATGGCCAGGTTCAGCCGCTCCTTGAGGTCGCGCAGCAGGTTCAGCACGCCGAGCCGGATCGAGACGTCCAGCATGGACACCGGCTCGTCGGCGAGCAGCGCCTCGGGGTTCGCGCCCAGGGCCCGGGCGATCGCGACGCGCTGCCGCTGGCCGCCGGAGAGCTCGTGCGGGAACTTGTCGAGATAGCGCTCGGGCGGGGTGAGGCTGACCCGGGTCAGCAGGTCGTCGAGCGCCGCGTCGAGGTCGGCGGCGGTGCTGCCCGCGTTGCCGTGGATCTTCAGGGACCGGGTCAGGTGATACCTGATGGTGTGCACCGGGTTGAGCGAGGCGAACGGGTCCTGGAAGATCATCTGTACGCGGCGCGCGTACGCCCGGAATTCCCTGCCGCCCTTGACGCGGCTCGGCTCGCCGTGCAGCCGGATGTCGCCGGCGGTACGCGGATACAGCTGCGCGAGCAGGCGCGCGACCGTGGACTTGCCCGAGCCGGACTCGCCGACCAGGGCCACGACCCGGCCCCGCCGCAGCGTGAGGTGCACGTCGTCGACGGCGTGCACCGCGTCGTTCGTACGCTTGAAGAGGTCGCGCAGCGAGCGGCGGACGGGGAAGTGCTTGGTCAGGCCGGTCGCCTCGAGCACCACCTCGCCGGCCGCTGCCGGAGCCTCGGGAATCGACGTCATGTCAGTTCCTTCGAAGAAGAGCCCGCCGCCCCTCTCCCGCTCACGCGGAAGAGGGGCGGCGGTGCGGATCAGGAGTTGGCGGGCTTGAGGTGCAGGATCACGTCGAGCGCGTTGGCCTGCGTGGGCTGACCGGCGCTGTACGGGTTGGTGTCGTCGGGCCAGCCGATCCAGTTCTTGGTGCTGTAGGCCATGCCGATGTTGTCCGCGCCCAGCGGCACCATCGGGGCCTGCTCCACGAAGACCTTCTGGATGATGGCCATCGCCGCGGTGCGACCGGCGTCGTCGGCGGCGTTCGCGTAGTCCTCGAGCGCCTTGGTCGCCTCGGGGCTGTCGAAGCGGCCGAAGTTGCCGCCGGGGGAGGCGGTGCCGATCGGCTTGAGCAGCTTGCCGTCCATCACCGTCTGGTAGATGTTCCACGGCGTCGAACCGCCGTTGGTCCAGCGGACGGTGGCGTCGAAGTTGCCCTCCTCGACGTTGCGGAACCAGGCGTCCTGGTTCGCCTTGTCGACGGTGGCCGCGATGCCGATCTCGGCGAGGTTGCTCTTGATGATCTCCAGCGAGGTCTGGTAGTCGGACCAGCCGCTGGGGTCGGTGAGCGTGATCGTGACCGGCTTGCCGCTCGGGTCGTTCAGCGTGGTGCCGTTGAGCTTGTAGCCCGCGCCCTCGAGCAGCGCCTTGGCGCCCGGGACGTCGACCGCCTGGTTCTTGCCCTTGTACTCCTCGGCGATGTAGGCGTCACCGGCCGGCGACGGCAGGCCCGTCACGCTGTTGGTCACCGGGTGGAAGTAGCCGGCCTCGGCCTGCTGGAAGATGTCCTCCCGGTTGATCACCATGCTCATCGCCTGGCGCAGCTTCGGGTCGTCGAACGGCTTCTTGGTGGTGTTGATGTAGAGGCCGTGGATGCCGAGCACCGGCGGCGCCCACACCTTGTAGTTCGCCGGGTCCTTCTCGATGAAGACCTGCTTGTAGTTCGGGATGAAGACGAAGCTCCACTCGTTGGAGCCGTCGGCCAGCGCCGTCGTCTGCGCGTTGTTGTCGGTGTACGCCGTGTAGCGCAGCTCCTTGACCGCCGGCAGGTCCTGCCAGTAGCCGGACTCGCGGGCCACCAGCGTCGTGGTCTGCGGGGTGAAGGACTTCAGCGTGTACGGGCCCGAGCCGACCGGGTTCTTCACCGGGTCCTTGGTCGGGTCGGCGATGCCCTCCCACAGGTGCTTGGGCACGATGGCGGTCTGGCCGAGCCACGGGTCCTTGTAGACGAACATCGAGCGGGTGAACGTCGCGGTCACCGTGTTGCCGCTGGCGGAGATGTCGCCGTACGGGATGGCCGCCAGGTTCAGCGCCTCGTTGTTCTTGATCAGGTTCCACGTGAAGGCGACGTCGTCACCGGTCACGGGCTTGCCGTCGGACCAGGTCGCGCCGTCCCGGACGGTGACGGTGACCTTCTTGAAGTCCGGGGCCCACTCGGCGCCGGTGGCGAGCCACGGCCGCGAGGGCTCGGACGGCTTGACCGGGTTCCACATCATCAGCGGCTCGTAGATCGCCCAGCGCCAGCCGATCGAGGCGGCGGCCGACGTGGTGAGCAGCGGGTTGTGGTTCTCGGTCTGCGGGCCGTTCGGCATGCCGATCGTGAGGAAGTTCTTGCTGCCGGCGGCGTTCTTGTTGCCGGAGTTGGGCGAGTCGCCGCACGCGGCCATGCCACCGGTGGCGAGCACACCCGCCAGGGCGACCGCGAACAGTTTCCTTCTCTGCATCGATGACTCCATCAGGTGAGAGGGGTTGGTGAGGGTGAGAGGGGTGCCCTGCGGGCAGGGCGGGGCCGGCCGGTCACCGTTGTGACAGACCTGTGTGGACTGTGCGGGGTTACGAGGGCGCGGTCGTCGAGCCGCGGACCTCGAATGTGGCGGGGATGACGGTGGGACGGTTGGGCAGCGGGGAGCCCTCGAAGTGGGCGAGCAGCGTGCGCGCCGCGGCCTCGCCCATCTCGCGGAGCGGCTGGCGCACGGTGGTCAGCGGGGGCTGGGTGTGCGCCGCCAGGGGGATGTCGTCGAAGCCGACCACCGCGACGTCCTGCGGGATGCGCCGGCCGCTGTCGAGCACGGCCTGCATCGCGCCGGCCGCCGACAGGTCGTTGTGGGCGAAGACGGAGTCGAACGCGACCCCGGCCGCGAGCGCGCTGTTCACGCCCGCGAAGCCGCTGGCGATGGTGAAGTCGCCGGGCACGACGCGGTCGGGGCGGATCGGGTGGCCTGCCTCGGCGAACTCGGTGGCGAAGCCCTCCAGCCGCTGCGCCGTGCAGCCGAAGCGCGCCGGGCCGGCGATGACGAGCGGCCGGTGCCGCCCGATGCCCAGCAGGTGCCGCGCGGCCGAGCCCGCGCCGGTGTAGTTGGTGGTGCCCACGCTCGGGATCTGCACGGGCTGCACGTCGCGGTCGTCGATCAGCACCACCGGCAGGCCCCGGGCGTGCAGGCCGGCGATGTAGTCGAGGGTGCCCTCGGGCTCGATCACCAGCAGCCCGTCGAAGCTCTTCGCGTTGACCTGCGCCCCGAACTGGCGCATCGACTCCTCACCGCGGTTGCAGGTGAACAGCAGCAGCCCGTACCGCTCGGTCTCCAGCACGTCGACCGCGCCCTGCAGCACCTCGCCGATCCACGGCCAGGTGAGCGACGGGACCAGCATCCCGACCACGCGGGTGCGGCCCCGGGCCAGCCCGACGGCGCGGGAACTGGGCACGTAGCCCAGCTCGTCGATGACCGCCCGGACCCGGGCGGCGGTGGACTCGTCCAGCTCACCCTTGCCGTTCAGGACCCGGGACACCGTGGTCTTGCTGACCTGGGCGCGGGCCGCGACATCGGCGATGGTGATCGGCACTGCTTGTCCTCCGACGCGATGGTGACGGGGTATCCGCATGATCATTCAGAGTTGCGGAACCGGTTTCGGGAGCGGTTCCGGAAGTTAACTCCCGTGACCCGGGTCACGTCAACGCGTCAAGGTCTTTATTTAGGTTTCAGAAATGTAACCGGCGGGGGTCTGAAACGATCCAGCTCGCGGTCGGTGGTCATCAATGGGACGAAACACGCGCGCAACATGCCTCGAGCCGTTGTCGGGTCGTCACCGATCGACAGGCATCAGCCGTGCGGGTGGCTTGTCGGGGCGGCTTCGTGGGGCGGGCCGCCGTCAGCCGCGGGTGGGGACACCCTCGATGTGACGGACGAGCTCCGGGAGGGTGTGGCCGAGCGGTGCGTCGACGATCAGGGAGGCGTACGGGTGGCCGCGGGTGATCCCCTGGTTGACGATCGCGACCCGGATGCCGTCCTTCGCGGCGCGCAGCACGAAGCGCCGCCCCGACATCACGGTCAGCGAGGAGCCGAGCACCAGCAGCGTGCGCGCCCCGGCGACCAGCGCGAAACTGCGGCTGACCCGCTCCGGCGGCACGGTCTCGCCGAAGTAGACGACATCCGGCTTGAGCATTCCGCCGCACCGCGCGCACGGCACCACCACGAAGCCGGCCAGCTCCGCGTCGTCGATCTCCGCGTCGCCGTCCGGGTTGATCGCCGACACGGCCGCCGCGAAGCCTGGGTTGGCCTCGTCGAGGCGCGCCGAATGCTCCACACGCGGGGTCACGTCGCCGCACTCCAGGCACACGATCCGGGCCAGGTTGCCGTGCAGCTCGACCACGCCGTGCGCGCCGCCCGCCTGGTGCAGCCCGTCCACGTTCTGCGTGATGATGCCGTCGAGCCGGCCCAGCTCCTGCAGGCGCGCCACGGCCCGGTGCCCGTCGTTGGGCCGGGCCTCCCCGATCGTCCGCCAGCCCAGGTGGCTGCGCGCCCAGTAGCGCTGCCGCGCCCCGGGATCGCGGGTGAACGCCTGATAGGTCATCGGCGTCGCCCGGCGCGCCAGCCCGGACGGGCCGCGATAGTCCGGGATCCCCGACTCCGTCGACAATCCGGCCCCGCTGAGCACCACCACGCCGCCGTCGGTCACCCACCCGGCCAGCTCGTCCAGCCCCTCCGTCACCATCACCCTCCTATAGTCCCTCACCCGGCGGCGCGTTCTTTCCGACGCTGGTCTCACCCTGGCGGCACGTTCCTTTCGGCGCGGCTCTCACCCAGCGGCGCGTTCTGGGAGACGCGGCCCTCACCCCTGCGGCCTCGCGGGAGGGGGTTCCAGGGTCACCCGGGGGAGTGGGACGAAGCGCGCAGTCGATGCGTTCTGTGCACGGACCTGCGACAAGCGGTACGTTGACCGGGTGTCCGTCGTCGCATGCCTGCACCCCCGTCAGTGGGACGGGCGGCGACTGCTGCAATTCCTGACCGGCCTGGCGCTGGTCACCCTTGCCTTCCTGTCCCCGGCCCTGGCCGGCCAGCCGGAGGCGCCCGACCAGACGCCGATCGTCACGACTGTCGACGCACCCACGGGCGGGCCCGGCCTTGGCGGACGCATCCTCCCGGCACCCGGCCCGGCCGCCGGCGCGGCGGCCGAGGGCGGATCCGCGCTCGGTGAGGCCGCCACCAGCGGCGGGC
>CAKUMG010000124.1 GCA_934667465.1 uncultured Actinoplanes sp.
TCAGCAAGGCGGAGGAGCCGGGCTTCAACGCCGGACAGGTCTCGGCCGGACTGCTCGCGCTCTTCCTGCCGATCGCGGGCATCCTCGCCGCCCGCGTGGTCGGCGCCCTGGGACACCGGTGGGTGTCCGCCTACCCGGGCACCGGGCGCCGGGAACGCCTCGGCACGGTCTTCGCCGCGGTCGTCGCCGCGGCTGCGGTGGGCGCGACGATCTGGCTGGTCTACACGCGGTTCGCCGCGCAGAACGAGGTGGTCGGCGCGGTGCCGGTGCCCGCCGGCCCCATGTCCATCGTGTTCGGGGTCGTGCTGCTCGGTGACATCGCCGCGCGCTTGTTCCTCGTGTCGGAGATCCGGACGCAGACCGTGGAACGCCGCGCGGAGCTGCGCAAGGTGCGCACCAAAGCCATCAAGGCCAATGCCGCGCACGTACGGGCCTGGATTGCGCTCCGCAGTGAGATCCAGGTCCAGCTCGACCGGTGCGAACGCGTGGTGGCCATCGGCGCGACGATGATCAACGACGAGCGCGCGGCCGCGGAACAGCAGCCGGTGCGGCAGGAGTTCGGCACCCGCCGGGACTCCCACTCCGACGACCACGTGCTGCAGGGTGCCGCCGCGGCCGGTGACCAGATGGCTGTTCCCAGCTCCCGGCAGCTGGACATGTTCGGTGGCCTGCTGACCCTGGCGCCGCTGCGTACCGTCGACGACGCCATCAACACCCTGGACAACTGGCGTCCCCGGGGCCACCCGTCGGTGAGCGCGGACCTGCACCTGGTCCGGGAGCAGTTGCACCGGCTCGACCTGCGCCTGCCGCGTCAGGCCCGGCCCGGTCCCGCCCTCGACCAGCGTCCGGACGAACCGGCATGAGGGACTTCTTCCGCGGGCCGGCCCTGGACCGCCCCGTACGGCTGCTCCCGGTCGGGCGGCGCAACCGCAAGCTGCCCGGCCTGCTCCTGGCCGCGCTCCTGCTGCTGCCCGCCGGGTGGTGGCTGATGGCCGCGCCCGGAGGGAGCACTTCGGTCGCCGCCCCGGTCAGCACCCCGCCCGCGTCGCCGGAGCCCAGCCCGCCCGAGCCCAGCCCGTCGAAGTCCAGTCCGCCGGCGACGCGCAAGCCGAAACCGAAGCCGTCCAGGTCGACGCCTCCGGCCCTGCCGGATCTGAAGCTGGTGCCGGGCCGGACGGTGTCCTGCGCCCGGATCGTCCTCGCCATCGACCAGTCGGCGTCCATGGAGAGCTACACGGCCGCCCGCGACAACGCGCTGCAGCAGATCGTCGACTGGAGCCGCGACAACCTGCGCAAGCGGGACCAGATCGCGGTGGTCGACTTCGCCGGCGCGGCGGGCGTCCGCCAGCCGCCGACCAGCGCGGCACGCCGGGTCCGGATCGGCCATGCGGGCAGCCTGACGGACGGCTCGGAGTACCGGCCGGTCCTGGACGCCATCGCGGACTTCCCCCCGACGTCCTGCAAGACAGCGCTCGTCCTGCTGTCGGACGGCGCCCTGTCGGATCTGCCGACGGACGCCTCGGAGTCCGGCCGGCTCCTCAAGCAACACGACATCAAGTTCCAGCGGCTGCTCGTGCCCAGTACGGCGATCGCCGTACCGCCCGACTGGTCCAACGCCTTCCCCAACGGCACCCCCGTGTTCGTGGACGGGCTCAACCCCGACGAGACCGCGCTCGTGATCGCCGAGACGGTCGCAAAGATCATCGGTACGGAGGTCGACGACCAGTGACACAGCAGAACCAGCCGCGTCTGCCGCACCAGCGGCGGACCATCGAGGCCATCGCCCATCAGGTGATCAGGGACCGGGCGCGGGAGTACGAGCCGGAGCTGCGCGTCGTGTCCGGCAGCTTCTTCGCCTCGCGGCAGGTCCGCAAGCGCACGATCGACAGTGTCGTCGTCGGCGGGAGCGGCATCGCGCCCAACGGGGTCGACGCGGTCACCGGGGCCCTCGTCGTCCAGACCGTCCTGGTCGTGCTGCAGGCGGTCGCGACGGACACCGCCTCCGACCTGATCCGGGCCGGCACCGGCAACGTCTTCCGGCGCTGGTGGACCGCCCGGAAGCTGGCCGGCAAGGGCGTCACCGCGACCGCCGACGTGCCCGAGCTGTCGTCGAGCGAGGCGAAGGCGGTCGGCGAGCTCGTCAGCGACCTCCTCGTCAAGTCGGGCGAGAACCGCGACAAGGCCGACACGATCGCCATCGCCCTCGCGAGCTTCCTGAGCGCGGACGTCCGCCGCCTGCACCAGGCCGCCGACGGCGACACCGATTCCCGGTGAACCGCCCGAGCCCCTTCGCCCTGCCGCCGGCCGTCAGCGGGCACTTCGGGTTGCTGATCCTCGCGACGGTGACGAGCTCGAGCTATCTCTACTCCTGGATCGCGCGGTGGCTGCCCTTCGTCGCCGGGGCCGACCACCACTGCGCCGAGCAGGCGACCGCCGCGGCACCCCACGTCCTGCCCGACGCGCTGGTCGCCTGGTACTCGGACTGCTCGACGTGGGCGACCGGGCAGGAGGCGGTGGCGGTCGCCGCGATGCTCCTCGTCCTGGTGCTCGGCGTCCTGGCGCACTACCTCGTCGCGCCCCGGATGATGCGGCGAGGGCTGACACCTCTTGCGGTGGCGGCCGAGGCGAGCCCCGCGGAGGCGCAGCGGGTCACTCGGGTGATCGACGAGGCCGGACTGACGGACAAGGTGCGGGTGTACGTGAATCCGGCCGTGCCCCGGGCGAGCTCCGCGTTCGGGCGGCGGGGCCGGTACGCGATCGTCCTCGGCTCGGCGGACTTCACCGGGCCGGAGGGCGAGGCCGTGCTGGCCCACGAGGTGGGGCACCTGCGCAACGCGGACGTCGATCTCACGTCGCTGACCACCGCGGTGTGGCGCTGCTACCTCCTCCTCGCCGCGGTGCCCGCGCTGGTGGGCTCCTGGAGCAGCCCCGATGGCCTCTGGTACTACGGCTGGCGGATCGTCGCGCTGCTCGGGCTCGTCTACGTACTGCGTTGCCGGGTGATCCGGTCGCGGGAGTTCTACGCCGACTGGCGGGCCGTCGGCGGCGCCATGAGCGGCGAGCGACTGATGGCGGCGTTCGGCCGGCGCGGGCCCGAGGGCACTTTCTGGGAACGTCGCTTCCATCCGCGCCGTGGGCTCCGGAGTGCCGTGCTGCAGGACCCCGCACCGCTGTTCCGGCTCGACCTGGCCACGGCGGCCGCGGCCGGTGCCCTGGTGGGGCTGGCCTACCGCCCCGGCTACCACCTCGTCTCGATCGTGTGGCCGGCCGGGGTGTTCGGCAAGGAGATGCTGTGCGGCCTGCTGTTCGGCGGGATGGCCGCCGCGACGGTGGCGGGCGGGACGTGGCGCGCCACGCTGTGGCCCGCCGATCGCGGGCGCGCTGCCGCGCTGCGTACCGTCGCCCTGGCTTGTTGTTTCACCGCGAGTCTGCTGGTGGGGGACTTCATCGCGCCGGGCTTCCCCGGCATGGGCAGCTGGGCGAGCGCGGCCCGGCTGTCGCCGGGGCCCGGCGTGGCCGTCGCGGTGGTGCTGGCCGTGGGCTTCCTGCTGTTCGTGCAGTGGACCGCCACCTCGGCCGCCACCCGGCTGGCGACCGGGCAGGCGGCCCGCCGCAAGTACCACCTCGGGCTGCTGGTCGCCGGGCCGATCGGGGGCCTGGGGCTCGGGTTCTGGTTCCGGCTCGCGGAGTTCTTCCAGCTCGTGCCCGAGTGGCGCAGCATCGTGTTCGGCCTCGCGACGTCGGCGCTGGTGCCCGTCCCGCTGATCGCCGTCTGGCTGGCCCTGGTCTATGCCGCTACGGCGTCCGCGGCGCACCGGCCCCATCCCGTCGAGGTCGATCGGGATCTGCGGGCCCCGTGGGGTCTGGTCGGCGCCGCGACGGTGGCGATACCGGCCGTCTATGCGGTGGGTCTCGCCGCCGATCACGCCGCGATCACCGCCGCGCTCGCCCGGGTCGACGCCGACCCGGCCGCGCTCGGCCCGGTCGCCTACCTGCTGTACGTCCCCGCGATCGTCGTCGCGGCGGCGGGCAGTCTGCTCACCGGGCTCCTGTGTCCCGGTCGTCGCCGCACCTCCCTCCTGCTGGCGAGCCTGGGCTCGGTCCTGCCGCTGCTCGCCGCGGTCCTCTTCCTCGTCTCCCTCGGGTTCGTGGTCGCCTTCGACCGCATCGACCGGGGGTTTCTCACCCTCGTGACCGGTCTCGGTCACCTGCCGGGCGTCGACCCGGCCGACCGGCCCGATCACGCCGCCCTGGGTCTCATGGTGCTGGCTCTCTACGCCGCCCTGCTGGTCAGTTGCCTGCCGGCGGCGTGGCTTGGCAACCGCCTGCGCCGGCGGTTCCGCCCGGGAACAGCCGGGTACGTGCCGTTGCCGAGCCACCGGCGGACCGCCGCGCGGCTCGCACCTCTCGTCGCCGCCACCGTCGCGATCGCGGCCCTGGGGCTGCGGGAATGGACGACCGCCGTCACGAGTACGGGCCTGCGGCTGGGCTACGACACGACGGCCGTCCAGGTTGTCGCGGACCGGGTGGACCGCGGTTCCCTGAGCGGACCGCAGGCGTGTGGCCGGTTGCTCTCCGGCGAGACCGTGTCCTACGAGATCCAGACCGACGCCGGTGCGGCAGCACAACTGGCCGGGCTGGCGGCGGTCGGCATGTCCTCGCGGGACGTGGTCCTGCAACAGCTCGGGAGGGGCGCCATGGACTCGTTGAACCTCCGCGAGATGACGGGCGGCGCTGCTGCCGTCGGTCACCTGCTGCGGTACTGCGCCTCTACTTGACGGCCGCGATGCGTGCCAGTGCCGCCCGGGCGACGGTCACGGCCTCCTCCTTGCTCACCTCGCCGAGCCCCATGACCACCACGACGACGGCGAGGCCCCGCGAGGCGAACCCGATCACGGTGCCGCGGATCGTGAGCGGCATGCCCTGCACGCTCGCGACGACCTGCGTACCGGTGGATCTGTCACCCAGCGGCGGCACGGTCATCTGGCTCAGGGAGACCGTCACCTCCGCTGCCATCCCCGGCGCCTGGCCCGTGATGTTGGGGCAGCGGGCGGGCGCGGCCGCCATCGCCTCGATGACGGCCGGGGCGTTCCCGTCCTCCGGTGCCACGATGGATTCGGCGACGAAGGGCCCGGTGGGACCTCGGGTGAAGAGGGCTTGGGCAGTCTTTCCCCGGACGGCGGCTTCCTCCCCGCACTGCTGCACGCCCGTACCGAGCTGGGTGAGCGAAGCGGGGCCGGCCGAGCCGTCGGGGACCGGCTCGTATCCGGGCGGGAGGTCCGCCGGGGTGAGCAGGAGCGCGGGCCCCAGGCCGATCGGGCGGGACGTGGCGGCGGGTGGCGGTGCCGAGGTGATCTCGAGCGCGTCCGGTGGGTTGACGAGGCCGCAGCCGGTGACGCCGAGGGTCAGCGTCGCCGCTGCCGTGAGACGGCCGAAGATTCGACGCATCGTCCCATCGTCCTCGGGGTGCATTCCGGCAGCAATCACCTCGAAGAGTGAGAGAACCCGCCGCCGGAGGTCCGGCGGCGGGTCCTCTCACCCGGCCGTTCTCAGCCGGTGAAGACGAAGGTGCGGGCGGGGACGGCGGCCGATGTGGCGAAGAGCCGGTTGACCGTGCTCGCCTCCGTGGCGTTCGGGTTCGGGTTGCGGCACGAGACCGGCGCGCTGCTGCCCGACATCAGGTCCGTGCACAGCCCGGTGCGGCGGTCGGGGAGGCCGAGCAGGTGGCCGAACTCGTGCGCGGCGATGCGCGGCTGGTAGTACCCGTCGTTGACGGCTTGGCGGCCCATGTACCAGTAGCCGTTGCCCAGGGACTGCGTGTAGGCGCGCGGCCAGCCGTTGTCCGCGTACACCCGGATGTTGGGGGTGCGGCCCGCCGGGACCGGCTGGAGCTGGACGTTGGCGACCCGGCTGTTCCAGATCTGGGCGCCCTGGTTGACCACGGCGACGAACTCCTGGGCCTGGCTGGCGTCGTAGTAGACGATGCGGGGCGCGGCGGCGGCGGGGCCGGCGGTGGCGACCTGGAGTCCGGCCATCGCCAGGATGGCGAACAGGGCGGCCGACAGTTTCCGGAGCAGCATGGGGACCTCCTGAAGGGGAGCCTTCACGCTAACAACCAATCCATTGACATCAATGCAAGGGCGTCATATCGGTTGACGCCTCATGGTCATGTGATAGCGATGGCCCATGGAGATCCGACAGATCACTGCCGAAGAGCGCGCCGAGCTGGTCTACCCCGTCTCGTCCTACGCCTTCGAAGCCTCGCCCGCCAAGGACGACAAGGACCAGGAGGAGTACGCCTCCCGCATCCACCACTACCGGACGTCCACCAACCTGGTCGCCGAGGAGGACGGCCGGGTGCTGGCCGCCGTCGGCTCATGGCCGATGCGCCAGAACGTCCGCGGCGCGGTGCACGACATGGCCGGCATCTTCTCCGTGGTGTCGCATCCGGACGCGCGCCGGCGGGGGTTCGTGCGGCAGCTGATGGACCGGATCCTGCGGCACACCCGTGAGCAGGGCGCCGCCGTCAGCGCGCTCTACCCGTTCCGGCCCTCGTTCTACGAGCGGTTCGGCTATGTCGGGATCCCGCGGGTGCGCACGGCCACGTTCGCGCCGGAGGGGCTCGGGCATCTGCTGCGCGCCGAGCTGCCGGGGACGGTCGAGCGGCTGCCCCTGCGGGAGGGCTTCGACGAGTACGACGCGCTGACCCTGCGGCTGCTGGGGGAGCGGCACGGGTTCTCGGTCTTCGACGGGGTGCGGACCGCCGAGTTCAAGGATCGGCCGCGGTGGGTCGCGGTCGCGCGTGCCGGGGGCGAGGTCGTCGGGGCGGTGCTCTACCGGATCGAGGGGTACGGCGGGGAGCTGGTGGCCGAGGACCTGCTGACCACCGGCCCGCTGGGGCGCACGCTGCTGCTGCAGTTCCTCGCGCGGCACGTGGACCAGGTGGCTCGCATCGTCGTCAAGATCGGCACGGACGAGGTGCCGGACCTGTGGGGCACGGACTTCGCGGTGCACACCGAGGGCCTTACCGGGTATCCGCGGCGGGGTGGCCCGATGGTGCGCCTGCTCTCCGCCGGGGCGCTGAACGGGCTGCGCACTCCGGCCGACGCGAGCGTGACAGTCGAGGTCACGGGCGACGAACTGCTCGCCGGGCGCTACCGGATCACCGGCGCGGGTGGCCGGCTGGAGGTCGCCGAGAGCGGGGACGAGCCCGCGGCCACGCTGTCGTGCCATGGGCTGTCCGCGCTGGCGTACGGCGTGCTCGATCCGGTCGAGGTGGTCCTGCGCGGGTTCGGCCGGGTCGAGGGGGAGGCGGCGGAGACGCTGGCGGCGCTGTTCCCGCGCGAGATGCCGTACCTCTTCAGTGATTTCTAGGCGGTCGGCAGACCCGGGGTGGTGAACGCGCGCGCGTCCTCGGTGACCACCGCGGACTCGTAGCCCTCCGGCACCCGCTTCGCGAGCCAGGCGATCCCGTTCTGGCCCATCGCGAGGGCGGCCGTGGCATAGGCGTCCGCGAGCGCCAGGTCCGGCCCGGTCACGGTCACCGAACGCAACCCGCGGGCCGGCTTGCCCGTACGCGGATCGAAGACGTGATCCCCCCGCTCGTAGATCCCCGACGTCGCCACGGCGCCGTCCGTGACCGCGAGGACCCAGCTCAGCTTGCCGGCCTCCCACGGATGCCGGACGCCCACCCGCCACGGCGCCCCGGCGGCGGTGCGGCCCCGGGCCCGGATGTCGCCGCCCGCGTTGACGCAGTGGTGCCGCGACCCGGCCGCGGCCAGGCGCGCCGATGCGACCTCGACCGACCACCCCTTGACGTAGCCGGAGGGGTCGAGCGGCCCCGCCGCGTACGCGTCGAAGTAACCGTCCGTGAAGCGCCACAGCCCGGCGCACGCGTCGAGGACGTGGCGCAGGTCCGGTGAGCAGCCGGCGGCCTCCACCTCGCGGCGGCGCAGCCGGCTGACCTCGCTGTCCTCGCGGTAGGTGCTGAACCGCCGGTCGACCTGGTGCAGCCACGCGCAGGTGTCGGCGATCATCGCGCGCAGGGCGGGCTCGGGCAGGTCGTCGGCGAGCTCGATGCTGACGACGGTGCCCATCACGTGTTCGGCGTGGCGCATGGGGCCGAACCTACGCGGCCTCGTCGCCCGGGACCCACCGGCCGCGGTTGGGGCGCGGCGGGGCGGCGGGGCGCTCGCGGCCGTTGCCGACCACTGTCGGGCGGGCGTTCGGGCGGGTGGGGCGGGCGCTGTTGGGCGGCGGGCCGTCGCTCGGACGGGCGTAGCGGCTGCCCGGGTCGGTCACGCGCCGGCCTTGTCGAGGGCGGCCTGCAGCGACTTCACGTACGACTCGCTGGTGAAGGTGGCGCCGGAGACGGCGTCGATCTCGGCGCTCTGGGCCTGCAGCGTCTCCTCCTTGAGGGTGGCCACGGCCGGCGGGTTGATGGTGGCGCTGTCGTTGGTGGTCGGGTACGTCGCGTCGGCGGCGGTGATCTTGCCACCGGAGACGCGGATGGAGACCTGGATCGTGCCGTACGGGTTCTTAACCGCCGTGCCCTTGTGCACCCCGTTGGCGAGGCCGCCCTCGTCCTCTTTCTTGTCGGACTTGCCCGGCTTGTCGGGGGTGCCGGTGGCCGACGGCTCCGCGTCCAGGTTCTCCTCGGAGAGATCGATCGCGGACGGCGAGGACACCGGAACGACCGGCGCGGCCACGCTCAGCCGGACGCCGATGATCAGGGCGGCGCCGGTCAACGTGCCGATGGCTGCTGCGGTGCTGCGTCGCATGCGGGGGACTCCCAGGGGTCGGTGGCGGTCAGAACTCGAACGGGTCGAGGTGCAGCTGGCTGTCGGGGACGTCGAGCTCCTTGAGGGTGGCCACGGCGGCGCTGACCAGCCCGGGCGGGCCGCAGAGATAGACGTCACGCCGGTTCACGTCCGGGACCAGGCCGAGCATGCCGTTGGCTGTGAAGAGCCGGCGCGGGCCCGGGTCGGTGCGGGATCCGACGATGTAGCGCACCCACGCGTCGCGGCGCTCGGCCAGCTCCTCGAGCTCCTCGCGGAAGACCAGCTCGTCGGGGCGGCTCGCGCGGTAGATCACGATCGTGTCGGCCGGCATGTCCTCCAGCAGCGCGCGGATCGGGGCGATGCCGCTGCCGCCGGCGATCAGGAGCGCGCGCCGCCGCGTACGGCGCTGGGCGGTGAAGGTCCCGAAGGGGCCCTCGGCCCAGATCCGGGTGCCGGGCCGCATCTGGGCCAGCCGCACGGTGTGCCCGCCCACGGCGGTGACGGTCAGGCGCAGCCACTGCGAGTTCGGCGCGGCCGACAGCGAGAACGGGTGCGACTGCCACCAGCCGTTGCGGGTGAAGAAGCGCCAGCGCATGAACTGGCCGGCCTGCGCCGGCAGCTTGTCGAGCCGGTTGCCGTCGATGTAGATCGAGAATGTGTTGGCGCCCTCGCCGACCACCTCGGCGACCTCGAAGCGGTGCCGCAGGTTGAGCCAGAGCGGCTCGAGCACCCGGCCCCAGACCAGCGCGGCGATGACCAGCGCGCCGAGGCCCGGCCAGAAGATGTCGGCGAACCGGCCGGACAGGTTGGCGCCCATCGCGACCTGATGGCCGTAGCCCAGCAGCAGCACGAGATAGCCGGAGAGATGGATCAGGTGCCAGAGCTCGTACGGCATCTTGGTGCGCGCCGCCCGGATCGAGATCAGGCTGATGAAGACCAGGATGCCCGTGGCGACCGTGGCGCTGATCATCGACGGGAAGGTCGTGATCATCGTGAGGCCCTGCTCGACCACGCCGGTCTCGGCGGTCAGCGCGTAGCCGTAGATGATGAAGACCGCGTGCGCGCCGACCAGCACCACCAGCGAGGTGCCCAGCCAGCGGTGCCAGCGCAGCAGGTCGCGGGCGCCCACCCACTCCTCGAGGAACGAGACCCGGCTCATCATCAGCAGCTGGATGAAGAGCACGTAGCCGCCGGCCAGCCCGGTGAGCCGGCCGATCGCCATCATCAGGGTCGGGGTGTCGTTGACCGCGCCGGCCTCGGTCTCGAAGAGCCAGAGCGACAGGCTGGTGGCGAGCCCCGCGAAGAACAGCAGGACCGTCAGCAGCCGGTTGCCGGAGGTCGCCTCGGCCGGCGGGCGGTCGTCGGTGGCGACGACGGCCGGGCCGGTGCTCTGCCAGCCCGAGGTCGTCTCCGGGTCGGCGACCACGATGGCGTCGCGGGGCACACCGCGGTTGAGCGGCGGCTCGTCCCAGAAGCCGGGTTCCGTCCGCTGGTCCTCGAAGGTCTGGTACGCCATCGACCTCACCCGTTCGGC
>CAKUMG010000125.1 GCA_934667465.1 uncultured Actinoplanes sp.
GGATCGCGTACTCGAAGGGCCGCCGCGGTCCGGGCCGCGCCTCGCCGGCCTCGGCCAGGATGACCTCGCGCCCGGTGAACTGCCACTTCGACGGGGTGACCGGACGCCAGTTGGTGGGCCGCAGCGTGTCCTGCACCCGGGTGGTGCCGACGGGACCGGCCGCGAACGTCCTGGTGCCGGTCACCTTCCAGACCTTACCGTTGGCCTTGGCGAGCAGGTAGAGCTCGCCCGCCCGGTCGGTGCCGAAGCGCAGGTCGACCCGCTCGGGGTTGCCCGGGGCGCCCGGGGCCGAGAGGTCCTGCATGCGGACCGGGGTGCCGGTAGCGGCACTGAACAGGTTGAGCCGGTGGATGGTGGCGGGCGGGCCGCCGCGCCGCATCTCGGCGGCGTTGGTGTAGAAGACCCAGCCGTTCACCAGGTCGCCGAAGATGTACTTGCCGTACAGGGCGGGGACGGCGGTGCCGCGGTAGACGAACCCGCCCGCGACGGCGACGCCGACGTCGCCGGTGCAGTTCCAGCCGGGCTGCGGGTTGTGGTCGTACGCGGCGACCGGGTAGTCGTAGCCGAAGCTCGCGTCGTCGGCCGGCAGCGGGTAGAGCCGCTCGCACGGTCCGCTCGGGGTCTTGTCGAAGACGAAGGCGCCCTCGCGCTCGCTCCAGCCGGCGTTGTCGCCGGGCCGCACCTCGTAGATCGCCTCGATGGCGTGCTCGCCGATGTGCCCGAGGTAGAGCTTGCCGGTGGCCTTGTCCCAGCTGAACCGGTGCGGGTCGCGGTAGCCGTAGGACCAGATCTCGCCGAGCGCACCGGCCTGGCCCGCGAACGGGTTGGTGGCCGGGATGCCGTACTTGCCGTTGGTGCTGTTCGTGCCCGCCGGGTCGATGCGCAGCAGCTTGCCGTGCGGCAGGGCCAGGTTCTGCGGGTCGGTGTTGTTGACGCCGATACCGCCGTCGCCGACCGCGAGGTAGAGCTTGCCGTAGTCGTCGGAGCCCTTCCGCGCGTACGGGTTGAAGTTGATCTCCTGAATGCCGTGGATCTGCCCGCCGAAGCCGATCCGCAGCACCTCGCGCCGGGTGCCGCTGAAGGTGTCGGCGGCGGGGTCGGTGGCGTCCCACTCGTTGATGACGCCGTGGTACAGCACGGTGGCCTGGGCATAGTCGGGCACGGCGGTGGTCGCGGCGGCCTGCTCGGTGTGGATCGTGTAGAACTTGCCGTTGGTCTTGAACTCCGGGTGGAACGCGACGTAGCCGAAGCCCTGACCGAGGCCGCGCCCGGAGAAGAACTGCGGGGCGAAGGTGGCCGCGACGTCGAGGTAGACGCTCGGGACGCCGTTCTTGACCAGGTAGAGGTTGCCGTTGAGGTCGGGCACGGCGCGGCGCCCGGAGCCGTCGGGCAGCTCGAACACGGTGTTGATCCGGGCCTGGCGCATCAGCCGGACGTCGGTCGGCGCCGGGGTCGGCTGCGAGGCCGGGAAGCCGGCGAACTCGTCGAGGACCAGCCCGAGCCGGGAGGTGACCGGCTCGGTGGGGATCGGATCATAGATGGCGCCCGGGTCCGCCTGGGCGGCAGACGGGACAGCAACGGCCATTGTGGACAGTAGGAGCGTGGACAGGAGCAGACGTAGACGCATCACTTACCCCTTACGGAAATACGTGGCGTACTGGGTGGCGACGGCGCGCGCGGACAGCGAGGTGTCCAGGAACGTGAGCGCGTCCATGCGGCAGGTGCAGGGGTTGCGTTCCACCTCGTTGAGGGGGAAGCTGCCACCGATCTTGATCCCGCGCGGGTCGGTGGCGGTGGTGACGTGCGGGCCCGGGCCGGCGACGAGCCACGGGTCGTCGGTGCGGGTGTAGAAGCCCTCGACCGGTGCCCCGTTCTTGTAGAGCGCCATCTGGCCGGTGGTGAAGTCGAACGTGGCGGCGATGTGCACCCAGCGGTTCTTGGGCAGCAGCGTGCGCCAGTCCTCGCTCGCGGCGAACGTCTGCGAGTTGCCGCCGTCGAGCCGCCGGCCGAGCGCGACCAGGCGCAGCGTACCGTTGACGTCGATCAGTTCGAGCAGCGCGCGCACGGCGTGCCCGTCCGAGTCACCGGTCAGCACGCCGGTGAGCCCGATCGCGTTGTAGACGTCGTCCGGGGCGGGCGTGACGGTGTTGGGCAGCGGGCCGTCCATCTGGCGATTGAACCAGCCCATGACGGTGACCCCGCCGACGGCGTTGAAGGCGCGCAGCGTGCGCACGCCGCTGGCCGAGTAGATCCCGGCCTTCCAGTCGTCGTTGCCGGTCACGGTGGGGTTGACCTGCTGCGTCTGCAGCGCGCGGCCGGCGCCGGGATAGGCCTGATCCCGTACGCGCATCGCGGCCCCGCCGTTGATCAGCTCGATCTCGGTCCCGGAGCGCCCGAGGTCCTGTTCGAGCGCCGGGTCGCCGGGCTGCGGGTGGTCGAAGTCGTAGTGGGCGACCAGGTGCGGCCGCAGGGACGGGTGGATGCCGGGCGGGCCGGACGGGCCTGCCTGGGCGGGTGCCGCGGAGGCGCCGGCCGCGAGGACTGCGGCAACGGCGATCGCGGCGGGTCCGCGTCGCATAGTGCTCCCTAGGAAGTCGGAGAAGACGAGGGACGGCCACCGAGGTAGAGCTCCCCGAGCTGGGGGTCCGCCAGCAGGTCCGCGGCGGGCCCGGAGATGTGCACGCGCCCGAGGTCGAGCACGCACCCGAGGTCGGCGGTCTCGAGCGCGCGCCGGGCGTTCTGCTCGACGAGCAGCACGGCCGTCCCGGCGTCGCGCATCCGCACGACCTGGTCGAAGATGGTCTGGGTGGCGCGCGGGTCGAGACCCATGCTGGGCTCGTCCAGCAGCACCACCCGGGGATCGATCATCAGGGAACGGGCGAACTCGACCTGCTTCTGCTGGCCGCCCGAGAGCAGGCCGGCCGTGGTGTGCCAGCGCTCGGCCACCACCGGGAAGAGGTCCTTGACGAAGGCGGCCCGCTTCGCGAGCTTCGCCTTGTCCCGCAGCGAATAGCCGCCGAGCATCACGTTCTCCTCGACGGTCATCTCGCGGAACACGCTGTGGCCCTGCAGCACGAGCGCCACCCCGGCGGCGAGCATCCGCTGCGGGCCGGTGCCGGTGAGGTCCTCGCCGCCGACCCGGATCCGGCCCTCGCGCGGCTTGAGCAGCCCGGCGGCGACCTTGAGCACCGTGGACTTGCCGGCGCCGTTGGGGCCGACGAGGCAGACGACCGTGCCGGGGGGCACGGTGACGCTGAAACCGCGCAGCACGGGGGCGGCCCGGCCGTAACCGGCCACGATGTCGGAGAGTTCGAATTCAGACGCCAAGGTACGCCCCCAGGACCCGCTCGTCGGTGCGGATGACGGACGGCGGCCCGGCCGCGATGGGCCGGCCGCGGTCGAACACGACGACGTGGTCGCTGATGCTCATGACCAGCTCCATGTTGTGTTCGACGATCACGAACGTGCGCCCCTCGGCGTTCAGGTCGCGCACGAGCGTGCCGATCCGGTCGAGCAGCGCCGGGTTGACGCCGCCCGCCGGCTCGTCGAGCAGGATCGTCTCCGGCTCGGCCATGAGCACGCCGGCCAGTTCCAGGAGCTTCTGCTGCCCCCACGACATCTCGCCCGCCTCGGAGCCGGCGAGGTGCTCGATGCCGAGCCGGGTCAGCCAGCCGCGCGCCCGGTCGATCTCGTCGCGCCCGCGGGCGCCGCGCAGCGCCTTCGGGAAGCCACCGGGCCGCACGGCCGCGAGCACGTTGTCCAGCGCCGTCATCCGGGGGAAGACCCGGCAGAGCTGGAACGTACGCCCGACACCCGCCCGCGCGATCGCGTGCGGCGGCTTGCGGCTGATCTCCGCGCCGTTGTAGGTGACGCTGCCGCTGTCGGCGCGGATCATCCCGGTGATGCAGTTGAAGTACGTGGTCTTGCCCGATCCGTTCGGGCCGATCAGCGCGTTGACCTTGCCGTGCTCGAAGTCCACCGTCGCGCCGTCGAGCGCGACCACTCCCCCGAACGCCTTGCGCAGGTCCTTCGTGGCGATCGTCATCGGTGGGCTCCTTCCCGCGCGCGCTGGTCCCGCAGTTCGGCCGCGGTGACCTCCCGGATGGAGCTCTGCCGCGTCTTGCGGAAGCGGCGCAGCTGTGCCGCGATCGCCGGCAGCACCCCGTCGGGCATGACCAGCACGACGACCGCGAGCAGTACGCCGGTCGCGACCAGGTGCAGCGGCGTGTTGCCGAACTCGGTCTTGAAGTACTCGAGCGCGATGCCGACGACCAGGGCCCCGATCAGCGGCCCGTAGAGCGTGCGCACGCCGCCGAGCAGCGCCATCAGCACCAGGTACGAGCCGGTGAGCACGCTGAACTGGAACACCGGGTCCAGGTCGCCGAACCACAGCGCGTAGAGCCCGCCGCCGAGCGCGGTGAACCCCGCGGACAGGACGAAAACGATCAGCTTGTACGTGAACGTGGGCGTGCCGAGCGCCTCCGCCTTGTCCTCGTCCTCGCGGATCGCCTTGAGCCCGAGCCCGAAGCGGCTGCGGTCGACGAGCCACCAGGTCAGCAGCGCGACGCCGAGCAGCGCGCCGTAGAGGTAGAAGAACACCCGGTGGTGCTCGGGGCGCAGCAGGTCCGGGAACGGCCGCGGCACGACCAGCCCCCGCGAGCCCCCGGTCAGCGACGACCAGCTCTGGAACACCAGCAGCAGGATCAGCACCAGGGCGATCGACACGATGACGAACGAGGCTCCCCGTACCCGCAGCGCCGCCATGCCCAGCGGTACGGCGATCGCGGCGACCAGCAGGGCGGCGGCGAACAGCGCCACGAAAGACGGTAGCCCCGCCTTCACCACCAGCAGCCCGGTCGCGTAGCCGCCGAGCCCGGCGAGCGCCCCGTGCCCGAGCGAGATGTAGCCGGTGAACCCGCCGACGAAGTTCCACGCCGTGGCCAGCACGGCGTAGTTGAGCACGACGATGCCCGCCGACAGGATGTACGGGTTCGGCGCGATGCCCGGGAACGCCAGGATCGCGACGACGAGCACGAGCGCGCCGCCGAGGATCGGCCAGTTCACCGCCCTCGTGCGGCGCTGCGGTGAGTCGGCCCCTTCGCTCGTACGGGGTTCCGCGCCGCCCAGCGCCGAGGCGCGCTCGGAAGCGGGCCACGCGCCGGACAGATCGGTCTCCCCGGCCCCGGCAGCGGGGCCGGCGTCGGCACGGCCGTTGTCGGCACGGCCGCTGTCGGCGCGACCGGTGTCGGCGCGACCGGTGTCGGCGGGAGGGGCGGGGCGGGGGGCGTGGTCAGAATCGCTGGGCAAGGCGGCCTCCGAAGAATCCTTGCGGGCGGACGGCCAGCGTGGCGAACAGGGCCACGTAGAACACCGTCTGCGCCCAGGTCGTGCCGAGCGGGATCTGCAGCAGGCTCTGGGCGAGGCCGAGCAGCAGCGCGGCGGCCGCCGCCCCCGGCACGCTGCCCAGCCCGCCGACCACGATGATCGCCATCAGCGGGCCGATCCAGTGCCAGTGCAGCGACGGGTAGATCGTCGTGTCCAGCGCGAGCGCGGTGCCGCCGATCGCCGCGGTGGCCAGGCCCAGCCCGAAGCCGTACCCGGCCACCTTCTCGGTGTCGATGCCGACCAGGCGCGCGGCGTCGCGGTGCTGGATCGTCGCCCGCAGCGCCCAGCCGAGCCGGGTGTGCTTCATGAGCACGTACAGGCCGGTCAGGGCAACAGCCGCCAGGCCGAAAGCGATCAGCTTGACGACGGCGACCCGGGCCCCGAAGAACTCCAGGCTCGCCGAGCCGTAGCCGAGCTGGATGCGCCGCTGCGTGCCGGTGAAGACGTACCCGAGCAGCCCCTCGATCACGATCGCGACCGCGAACGTGACCAGCACCGACATCATCGTCAGCGTGGCGGGCCGCAGCCGGGCCAGCAGCAGCCGCTGCATGACCACGCCGGCGCCGAAGAACAGCGGCACGGTCACCAGCATCGACAGCAGCGGGTCCACGCCGAGGCTGTGGTGCGACCACCAGGCCAGGTAGGCGGCGAGGATCAGGAACGCCGAGTGGGCGATCATCACCACCCGCATGATGCCGAAGTAGAGCGTCAGGCCGGCCGCGAGCAGGGCGTAGAGACCGCCCAGCAGCAGGCCGAGGATGATGCTCTGCAGGAGGAGTCCACCGGAGGGCATCCGCGCGTCACCAGGCCGGCTTCGGGTAGACCAGGTCGGCTTCCTTCGCGTTCGCCGGCAGAACGATCTTGATGTCGCCGCCCACCCACTGCTGGATCATGTGGGCGCCCTCGGGTTTGCCGGTGTCGTCCCAGGAGAGCGGGCCGACCACGGTCTCGACGGTGTTGTCGTGCACCCAGTCGATCAGCTTCTGCTGGCACTCGCCCTGCTCGGCGCAGCCGGCGGCCTTGACGGCGGCGGCGACGACCTGGCCGGTGGTGTACGCGTTAGCCTGGTCCTCCTCCGGCGCCTTGCCGAACTGGGCCGTAAACTTCTCGACGAACTCCTTGTTGCTGGGGTAGGGCGCGTCCTGGCTGTAGCCGGTCGGAGCGATGATCCCCTCGGTCTTGTTGCCGATGGCCGCCGCGAACTCCGGGTTGGTCGGCGCGGTGGAGAACGCCGCCAGCTTCGGCTGGTAGTTCAGCTGCTGCAGCGCCACGATCAGGTTGACCCCGTCCTGGTACTGCGAGCCGCCGACGACCATGTCCGCCTTCGACGTGGCGATCTTCGCCGCGATGCTGCCGAAGTCGGTGGTGTTGGGCGGATACACCTCGTCCACGACCGTGCGGACGCCGCCCTTCTCGAGCTTCTCCTTGAGGCCGTACGCGGTGCCCTGCGCGAAGGGGTCGTCCATGGCCGCGTACGCGGCGGTCCTGGGCCGCTGGTCCGGCGGCAGCGCCAGCAGGTATTCGGCCAGGTAGTTGTAGTGGTCGTTGGCGACCGCGGGTGCGGCGTAGAACAGGTTCTTGAAGCCCTGGGTGAACACCTCGGCGGCGGCGCCGGCGGGCTCCACGAAGAGCATGCCGTACTCGCTGGCCACGCGGGCCGCGGGCACGACGAGGCGGGTCGAGAACGGGCCGACGACCAGGTCCACCTGGTCGCTGCCGATCAACTGCTCGTAGTCGGCGACGACCCGGTCCGCACTGGACTGGTCGTCGAGGATCTTGAGTTCCACCTGGCGGCCCAGCAGCCCGCCGGAGTCGTTGACGATCTTCGCCCAGGCCTCGTAGCCCTGCTGGACGCCCTTGCCGGGCTCGGAGAAGTCGCCGGTCAGCGGCAGCGAGATGCCCACGGTGATGGGACCGTCGCCGCCGGAGTCGTCGCCCGAGCCGCCGGAGCAGGCGCCGAGCGTGAGGAGAAAGGTCGCGCCGAGGGCCGTGGCCCATCGAGTACGCCGAAGGTGGGAAAGCATCCTGGGGAGCTCCTTTTGCCCGAGCGTAAGCGCTTGCGAAAGCGCTTACGTAGCCTAGGCTGTGTCTCAGGCCACACGCAATACTCCGGTAACAGAACGGCCTTCCCCGGTCCGGAAAACTTCGCAGGGCGGCTTCGCCGCAGTTCATGACCGTAGAGCCGCCGAAGGTGAGGGACGGATGCCCAAGCCCGGGCCGAGGCTGCGCCTCGCCGACGTCGCGGAGCGCGCCGGGGTGTCCCTGGCGACCGCCTCGCGCGCCCTGGCCGGCCGCGACGGCGTGAGCCAGGAGGTCGCCAGCCGGATCCGGCGGATCTCCGAGGACCTCGGCTACGTCGCCAACCCGTACGCGCGGACCCTGGCCGGCGGCACCAGCCCCACGGTCGGGCTGGTCGTCCACCAGGTCGACGACCCGTACTTCTCCGAGATCGCCGGCGGGGTCATCCAGATCGCCGACGAGCAGAGCCTGCTCGTGCAGATCTGCCACTCGGGCCGCGACCCCGGGCACGAGCTGCGCCAGATCCGTCACCTCATCGCGCAGCAGGTCGGCATCATCATCGTGGCCGGCTCCGGCTACACGGACCCGCTGTTCGAGACGGAGGCGCGCGAGGCCCTGGCGGCCTACCGGCGCACCGGCGGGCGGGTCGCGGTCATCGGGCGGCACTCGCTCGGGGTGGACGCGGTGCTGCCGGACAACGAGGCCGGCGGCCGGGCGCTGGGCGAGCACCTGCTCGGGCTCGGCCACCGGCGCATCGCCGTCGCCGCGGGCACGGCCGGGCTGACCACGGTCGTGGACCGGCAGGCGGGCGTGCTGGCGGCGCTCGCGGCGTACGGGATAAGCGCAGTTGACGTGCCGGTCGTCCACACCGACTTCACGCGCGACGGCGGCAAGGCGGCGGCGGAGCGGATCCTGCGCGACCACCCGGCGACGACGGCGATCATCGCGCTCAACGACGCGATGGCGATCGGCGCGCTCTCCGCGCTGCGCTCGCGCGGCATCGCGGTGCCGGAGCGGATGTCGGTGGTGGGTTTCGACGACGTGTCGGTCGCGGCCGATCTGGCGCCGTCATTGACCACCGTACGGCTGCCGATGACCACGATGGGGCGGATGGCGCTCGAGCTGGCGCTCAAACCCGCGGCGGCCCGGCCCCGGCGGCGCGCGACCGGCCACGAGCTGATGGTCCGCGACTCGACCGGCCCCGCCTTCGTTCCTTAGTGGCCCGCGGCGTCTGTGCCGCGGACCGTCGTGCGGGAGCGCACCCACGCGACCAGGCCGATGCCGGCGACGGCCAGCAGGGTCACCGTGAGCCGCACCCACCACTCCCCCAGCAGGCCGCCCTCGTACTTCTCGGCCCGCCCGACCGCGTGCAGCACCAGCAGCACCGCCGACGGCAGGGCGGAGAGGGCGATGAGCGCGCGGCGCGCCCACAGGCTCAGCTCGAGCCGCTTCTTCGCGGGCTCGACCGGGGCGGCGGCCTGGGCGATGGCGTCGATGTCATCCGGCATGATCGGCATGCCCCACATCCTGGCAGCCGCGGGCACCCCCGCGGATCCCGCTCAGGCCGGAACCGCGTCTATGCCCTGAGGTATAGCCGCCCCGTTTCGGGGCCGTGCGGGGTCACTCGACGTGGGTGCGGTACGCGTCGAGCGTACGGCGCAGGGTTTCCTCTCCCGGGCGTGCCCACAACGCTTCGTCGAACACCTCGACCTCGACCGGGCCGGTGTAGCCGGCGGCGTCGACCGCCTCGCGGAAGCGGCGCAGCTCGACGCATCCCTCCCCCGGCAGCCCGCGACCGAGCAGCACGCCCGCCGGCAGCGGCGTGACCCAGTCGGCGGCCTGGAAGCAGGAGATCCGGCCCTCGCGCCCGGCGCGGGCGATCTGGTCCCACACCGTGTCGTCCCACCACAGGTGGTAGGTGTCGACGACCACGCCGACGCTTTCCGCCGGGTAGGGCGCGGCCAGGTCGAGCGCCTGCCCCAGCGTCGCCACCACGCACCGGTCGGACGCGAACATCGGGTGCAAGGCCTCGATTGCCAGCCGTACGCCCGCCGCGCGCGCGTGCGGCACCAGCTGCCCGATCGCGTCGCCGATGTGCGCGCGGGCCGCGTCGACGTCCCGGCTACCGTCGGGGAGCCCGCCGGAGACGAGCACCAGCTCGGGCGCTCCTAGAAGAAAAGCCTCGTCGATCGCGCGCCGGTTCTCGTCGAGCCAGCCGGGGCGCTGGAAGAAGCCGCCGCGGCACAGCGACGTGACGGTCAGGCCGTGGTCGCGCATGAGGGCTGCGGACTTCTCGACGCCGTACTCCTGGACCTCCTCGCGCCACAGGCCGACCTGGGTGACGCCCAGGGCGGTGCAGCCGGCGGCGAGTTCCGGCAGCGGCCAGTGTTTCGCGGTGGCCTGGTTGAACGAGAAGCGGCTCACGGCTGGGCCTCCCCCGCGGTGACGGCCCAGGCGCGGGCGCGGTGGGCGGCCAGCTCGGCGTCGGGCAGCAGGCCCGCGGCGTCGGCGAGGCGGATGAGTTCGGCCAGGTGGCGCGGGGAGCGTCCGCTCTGCGCGCCGGCGATCATCGTGAAGTGGTCCTGGCGGCCGGTGAGCCACGCCAGGAACGCGATCCCGGTCTTGTAGAACCAGGTCGGCGTCGCGAACAGGTGCCGGGCGAGGGTCACGGTCGGGTCGAGGATCCGCTCGTACGCGGGCAGGTCCCCGCTGTCGAGCGCGTGCAGCGCGGCGGCGGCCGGAGGGGCGATCGCGGCGAGCACGCCGAGGAGCGCGTCCGAGTGGCCGTGCTCGTCGCCGCGGATCAGCGCCGGATAGTTGAAGTCGTCGCCGGTGTAGAGCCGGACGCCCGCGGGCAGCCGGCGGCGCAGCGCGACCTCGAACGCCTCGTCCAGCAGGGACAG
>CAKUMG010000126.1 GCA_934667465.1 uncultured Actinoplanes sp.
TGGGCCCGGTCTTCGTCAACTTCCTGCTCGCCGACGAGATCAACCGCGCGCCCGCCAAGGTGCAGTCGGCGCTGCTGGAGGTCATGGCCGAGCACCAGGTGTCGATCGGCGGGCAGACCCACGAGGTGCCCGACCCGTTCCTGGTCATGGCGACGCAGAACCCGATCGAGCAGGAGGGCGTCTACCCGCTGCCCGAGGCGCAGCGCGACCGCTTCCTCATGAAGATCGTGGTCGGCTATCCGACCGACGCCGAGGAGCGCGAGATCGTCTACCGGATGGGCATCAGCCCGCCCGAGCCCAAGCAGATCTTCACGTCCGAGGACCTGCTCGGGCTGCAGCGCCGCGCCGACCAGGTGTTCGTGCACAACGCGCTTGTCGACTACACCGTACGGCTGGTCCTCGCGACCCGCGCCCCGGCGCAGCACGGCATGCCGGACGTCGCCCAGCTCATCCAGTACGGCGCCAGCCCGCGCGCCTCGCTCGGCATCGTCCGCGCGACCCGGGCCCTCGCCCTGATGCGCGGCCGCGACTACGCGCTGCCCCAGGACGTGCAGGACATCGCGCCCGACATCCTGCGGCACCGGCTCGTGCTCAGCTACGACGCGCTCGCCGACGACGTGCCCGCCGACCACATCGTCAACCGGATCATGTCCAGCGTCCCGGTGCCCTCGGTCGCCGCCCGCCAGGACTCCGCCAACGGTCACGCCGGGCAGGTCTCCGGCGTGCCGGCCCCGGCCAGCGGGGTCCCGTTCGGCGGGCACCCCGGTCAGCCATATCCCGGCCAGCCGCACCCCGGACAGCCGCACCAGCCGCACCCCGGTCAGCTGCACGCCGGTCAGCCGCACCCGGGGCAGCCGTTCGGGGCGCACCCGCACCAGCCGTACCCGGCGCCCGGCTACCCGCAGCACGGTGGCCAGCATGCCGGCGGCCCGCAGGGTGCCGGTCAGCAGGGTGCCGGTCAGCCGGGCGGGGAGCAGGGGCGCAACGGTCAGCAGCCCGACCAGCAGCAGCCGTCGTGGCCGGGACAGCAGTGACGGTCCGGCCGTGACGAACCCCGACCAGCCCGTCACCGGACCGCCCGCGACCGGCGGTTCCGGTTCTCCGGACGCGCCCGGTTCCACCGGCTCCTCGGGCGCGTCCGATTCCTCGGGCGCGTCCGGTTCCCCGGGCGCGTCCGGCTCTTCCGGCGCGTCCGGTTCCTCTGGGGCGTCCGGGTCTCCGTGGGCGAGCGCGGGGAGCGTCGTGCATCTCGAGGCGCCCGGCGCTTCCGCGATGCCCGGCTACCCCGGCGTTCCGGCGGCGCCCGGCGATCCCGGCGCCGGTAGCGGCCCGGCAGCGGGCGGCTATCCCGGAGCTGGTGGCCCTGCTGCGGGCGGCTACCCCGGTTCGCCCGGCATCGATTATCCCGGCGCCGGGGGATCGGCCGGCGTCGGTGGGCCGGCTGGAGTTGGAGGCGGGCGGCGCGGATCGACGCGCGTGGAGATGCCGGCGGTGACCGAGGGCGAAGGCACCACGCGCGCCGAAGCCGTCCTGAGCCGCCTGCAACTGCTCGTGACCCGCAAGCTCGACGGTCTGCTCCAGGGCGACTACGTGGGGTTGCTGCCCGGGCCCGGCAGCGAGGCGGGGGAGAGCCGCGAGTACCGGCCCGGCGACGACGTGCGCCGCATGGACTGGGCGGTCACCGCACGGACCACGAAGCCGCACGTACGGCGTACGGTGGCCGATCGTGAACTCGAGACGTGGATGGCGATCGACCTGTCCGCGTCCCTGGACTTCGGGACCGCGACCTGCCTCAAGCGGGACCTCGTGCTCGCGGCGGCCACCGCGATGGCGCATCTGACCGTGCGCGGCGGCAACCGGATCGGCGCCGTGATCGGCACGGGGCCGGGGCGTGTTGTGCCGGAGCCCGCCCGCGGCTGGTCCTGGCTGCGCCGGGGCAGGCGCGCCGAACCCGTGGCGGAGCAGGCGCCGGTGATCCGGCTGCCCGCGCGGCCCGGACGCAAGGAGGCGCAGGGGCTGCTGCGCGCCGTCGCGCGTACGGAGATCCGCCCCGGCCGCTCCGACCTCGGCGCCCTGATCGACCTGCTCAACCGGCCCCCGCGCCGCCGCGGCGTGGCCGTGGTCGTCTCCGACTTCATGGCGCCCGTGGAGAGCTGGTCGCTGCCGCTGCGCAAGCTCGCCGTCCGGCACGACGTGCTCGCGATCGAGGTCGTCGACCCGCGCGAGCTGGAACTGCCCGACGTCGGCGTGCTCGCGCTCGCCGACCCCGAGACCGGTGCCCTGCACGAGGTCCAGACCGCCGACGCCCGCCTGCGCGAACGGTACGCCGAGGAGGCGGGCCGCCAGCGCGCCGCGATCGCCCGCGCGTTGCGCGCCGGTGGTGCCGCCCACCTACGATTGCGTACCGACAGCGACTGGCTGCTGGACGTGGTCCGCTTCGTCGCCGCCCAACGTCACGCCCGAACCCGGGGGACCACCCGATGATCCGTTTCCTGCAGCCGTGGTACCTGCTCGCCGTGCTCCCGGTGCTGCTCATCGCCGGGGCCTACGTCTGGCGCCAGTTCCGCAAGCGCCAGTACGCGATCAAGTTCACCAACGTCGACCTGCTCCGCAGCCTCGCCCCCCGCGGCCTGGGCTGGCGCCGCCACGTGGCCGCCGGGTCGTTCCTGCTCAGCCTGCTGGTGCTCGCGCTCGGGCTGGCCCGCCCGTCGATCGACCGCGAGGAACCCCTCGAACGCGCCACGGTCATGCTGGCGATCGACGTCTCGCTGTCCATGGAGGCCGACGACGTCGCCCCGAACCGGATGGAGGCCGCCCAGGAGGCGGCCAAGGCGTTCGTGCAGGAGCTGCCGGCCAGCTACAACCTGGGCCTGGTTTCGTTCGCGAAGTCGGCCAACGTGCTGGTCCCGCCGACCAAGGACCGGGGCGAGGTGCTCACCGGCATCGCCGGCCTGACCCTGGCCGAGGCCACCGCGACCGGCGAGGCGGTCTTCACCTCCCTCGACGCGATCCGCGCGGTCCCGGCCGACGGCGCCGACGGCGCCCCGCCCGCCCGCATCGTGCTGCTCTCCGACGGCTACCGCACCTCGGGCCGCTCGGTCGAGGACGCGGGCGCCGCCGCCGCGGCCGCCAACGTCCCGGTCTCCACGATCGCCTTCGGCACCGACTCCGGCGTCGTCGACATCCGCGGCGTCCTGCAGCGCGTCCCGGTCGACCGGCTGTCGCTGCAGCAGCTCGCCGAGAAGACCTCGGGCTACTTCTACGAGGCGGCCTCGGTCAGCGAGCTCAAACAGGTCTACGAGGACATGGGCAGCTCCATCGGCCACCGGGTCGAACCCCGCGAGATCACCCAGTGGTACGCCGGGGCGGCGCTCCTGTTCGGCATGGCCGCGGCCGCGTTCAGCCTGCTCTGGACCTCCCGCCTGCCCTGACCCTCACCGGTCCGCGTGACCACCGCGCCGTCCCGCGCCCCGAGCCCGTCGCCCGGGGCGCGTGGCCGCCGCCCCGCCGTCTCGGGGTCCGCGCTCGCCCCTTGAGCCCGAGTCCGGCCCGCGTGACCGCCGCCCCGGCACGGCGGGGGTGGCCGTCGCCCGAGAGCGTCGCTGGCCACGCCGTCCCGCGCTCGTCGGTTCGGGCCCGCGCTCGTCGTCTTGGTTGCGCTGATCTACCGTCCGCTTCCTGCTGATATGTGCTGGTGCCGGGGTGACTATGAGCACCGGGTGCGCCGGCTCCTGTGCCTCAATCATCCCTGCCGGCATCGCCGCCCCGGGCGTAGGCGAGGTGGCCGCCAGGCGATCGCCGATTCGAAAAAGTGTGGCATATGTGCTACGGTCTCGAGGTCAGGATTCCGAAGGGGCAAACATGACCACTGCTCAGCCGAGCGCCTTCTGGGCCGACCTCGCCGAAGACCTGAAGGATCCAGAATTCCTCCGCGCGTACATCGTCGAGTCGATGCGGATTGCCACCGTCGATGCTGTGATCTCCGGACTTGACGACGCCCGTGAAGCCGCGGGCATGACCAAGGCTGCGCTCGCACGAGCCATCGGTTCCAACCCCGACGCGATCCGGCGATTGCTTACCAACGGCTCCGCCAACCCGACGTTCAATACAATTGTCGAAGCTGCTGCCGCCCTCGGTATGCGGGTCACCCTCGAGCCGCTGCCCGCCAACGAGCGTAAGCAGATCACCGAGCCGCTCATTCGTGGCGAACACAGTGATCCTGCCGCGCTTGCCGAGCATCTCACTCATCTGCGTCGTTCCGGTCGCACCAAGACCGCGGCGCTCGTCTGAACCTTTTGGCTTGCAACCTCCGCTACGACACTGAGCGGGGGTTGCGAGCCAGATACTCCTCGCCGAGACTCCGCACCTGCTGGTAATCCGCGTCGCTCAGCGTCGTCCGAAACGGCTTGTCCCTGCCGTCGACGACGACCAGCAGCGGTTTAGTCACTCCTTCGGCGGCGTAGTCGAGCAGGCAGAAAAGTCGGTAGTGGTGGCGTTTCGGGCCGTCTGCCCGCACCTCGTACCAGCCGCGCATGGCGCCGTGCATCGCCTCCCAATACCCGCCGCCGGAGAACCGCATCGGCGGCGCCTCCGCCACCGCGACCAGCGTCGCCCTCATCTTCGCCCGTACTGCTGGCGGGCAAGACCGAAGGAACTGCCGGCCAGGCGCCGATTCGCCGGGGTCATCGTCGCGATGCCGGCGGAAGTAGACGATCTCATGCACGTCGTCCGGCGAAGGACCAACCCGCACGGGCGCCATGACGCGACCAGATCTACGGGATTTCTTGCTGTTTCCAGGAAGTCGATCAGGACTCACGGTCGAGGACCATACGCCGGCACAAAGCCCTACCGTCGACGAAGAACTAACGGTGAACGTACGGTTCGCCAGCGGGATTTCGGCTCATCAATGCGGAATCGGGTGACGCGGCTGAGAGATCCGTTGGGGCGATACCGAATGGCCGCCGGTCCGCAGAAGGCCATCGATTGTAGGTAGCCCGCGCCGCAATCAGCGTCCCCATCGAGCCGGAGCACTGGAGTGGGCAGTGAACCGCGGCGTGACGGCAGTGTGGAGCCGGACTACGGTGCGCGACGTAGCGTCAGAAGACCGTGCGACAGCCGCGCGTGGCGTGACCATGGCGCTGCGCTCCGCCGATCCGCCGCATGCCGGCGCCGTGCCGCGGCGTTGCTCCGCCATGCGACGGCGCCGGGACGGCGGTGGGCAGCGCGGCAACCGCCCGCGACGGCGTGCGTGAGACGGGCGGATGTTGTCACGCGTTGTGGGCCATGACGAAGACGACCAGGACCCAGGCGGCGGCGATGGTGAAGCTGAGCGGGGCGAGAAAACGGCTCATGGCTGTGACTTTCCGGCAGCGGTCTACGGGGAAAGCGCGCACACGGAGCTCGTGACCGGCACCTCCCGCGCGGTCGCGGCGCGGCGACCACACCCGACGCAGCATGCAGCGTCGACCGGGGTCGACGGCGCTGCCGGAGCGGGTGGAGCGGAAGGTGGTGGAAGCGTATGTCAGCGGCCGGCTTCACGCTGCCCGGAGGATCAAGCCCCGGGCGCGGGAGGTGGCTCAGAACGGCTGACGTGCGGCCCGGCCACGACTGGGAGGATCGCTATCTCGCACAGCGATCACCTCCGTCAGTAGTCGGGCTCGACAGGAACCGTCGACGAGAGTACCCCTTACCCGCCCGCACGAAAAAACGGCCCACCGTGTCCTGCGCCACCTGCGGCAACCCCACCTGCACCCCGCCGGCCGCCGTTCCCCCGTACGGGCGATGCCTCATTCCCCGGCGGTGACGAGACCCGTCTCGTACGCCATCACCACGGCCTGCGCGCGGTCCCGGATCCCGAGCTTGGCCAGGATCCGGCTCACGTGAGTCTTCACCGTCTGCTCGGCGAGCACGAGCTCGGCGGCGATCTCCTGGTTGGACCGTCCCCGCGCGACCAGCCGCAGCACCTCGGTCTCGCGCGGCGTCAGCCCGTTGAGGACGGTCGCGGACACCGACCCCTGCTGCGGCCGGGCCGCGAACTCCGCGATCAACCGCCGCGTCACCGACGGCGCCAGCAGCCCGTCCCCGGCGGCCACCACCCGCACCGCGTGCACGAGATCCGCCGCCGGCGCGTCCTTGAGCAGGAACCCGCTCGCCCCGGCCCGCAGTGCGGAGAACACGTAGTCGTCGAGGTCGAACGTGGTGAGGATCAACACCTTCGGCGCCTCCCCGCCGGCCGCCCGCACGATCCGCCCGGTCGCCTCGATCCCATCCATGACCGGCATCCGTACGTCCATCAGCACCACGTCGGGCCGCAGCCGCCGCGTCTCCGCGACCGCCTCCGCCCCGTTCGCGGCGTCCCCGACGACCACCAGCCCGGGCTGCGCGGCCAGCAGCGCCCCGAACCCCTGCCGCACCATCGCCTGATCGTCCGCGATCAACAGCTTGATCACTGCTCCTCCACCGCCCCGTCCCCCGTCACCGCAACCCCGTCCTCCGCCCCCATGCCCGCAGCACCCACCGGCGTCGTCGAGCCCGCGGCACCCGCCGGCATCGTCGAGCCCGCGGCGGTCACCGGCGGCGTCAGGGGAAGCCGGGCCGCGACCAGATACCCACCGTCCTCCTGCGGGCCCGCGTCGAGGCTCCCGCCAAGCGCCGCCGCCCGCTCGCGCATCCCCGCGAGCCCGTGCCCACCGGCCCGCTGTGCCGGGTCCAGCTCCGGCGCCACAAGGCCCATCACGTCCACGGGCGAGGCAAGTGACGGACTGCCCGGCGGGCCCTGCCGGCCAACGGGTGCGGCCGGCCCGTTGGCGACCTCCACGAGCAGGGCCGCCGTGGTCCGCCGGATCGACACCGTGACCGGGCTGCCCGGCGCGTGCCGGGCCGCGTTGGCGAGGGCTTCCTGCACGATCCGGTACGCCGCCAGCCCGACCGCCTCGGGCAGCCCCGACGGCAACGCCGCCGCCTGAGGGAAGCTCACCCGCACCCCTGCGCGCGCGGCGGTGCCGACCAGGGCGGCGATGTCGGCGACCGTGGGCTGCGGCGTGCGCGGGGCACTGTCGGCCTCGGAGCGCAACACCCCGAGCAGCCGCCGCATCTCGGTCAGCGCCTCGCGCGCCGACTGGGCGATCGCCCGGAACTCGGCCTCCGCGGGGGCGGGCACCCCGGTCACGCGGTACGGGGCGGTCTCGGCCTGCACGGCGATCATCGACATGTGGTGGGCCACGACGTCGTGCATCTCGCGGGCGATGCGGGTGCGTTCCTCCAGGACCGCGCGGCGCTCCTGTTCCTCCTTGGTGAGCCGGGTCTGCTCGGCCAGGGCGTGCCGGGTCTGCCGCCGCCGCGACATCAGATCACCGGCCAGGCAGATCGCGATCAGCAGCGCCGCCACGCCCCACGCGTTGGTCCGCGGGGCGAAGACGAACACCGGCACCAGCGTCAGTGCGGTGGCCCACCCGGCGACGGCGGGCTCCTCCCGCAAGACCAGCAGTGCGAAGGCCGCGAGGAACCCGATGATCTGCACGGCCCCCCACGGCCACGGCTCGTCCGGGGCCACATACATCGTGCCCAGGAACAGCGCAGGCCAGCCCACCCGCCAGGCGAGCAGCGGCCGCCCCGTGACGGCCAGCACCGGGGGCAGCACCGCGAGCACGGACAGCACCAGCGCCAGCCACGTCGAGATGTCGCGGTTCTCGACCAGGTACGCCCCGTGGCCCAGCCCCGCGCCCGCCACCGCGAGCAGCCCGATCGGGGGCCCGTAGAGCCGGATCGTGCGCCGGGCACGCCACCGTCCCGGCGGCACGTGCTGCTCGGCGCCGAGGAACAACCGGCGCAGGGGGCGGAGGACTTCCATGCCCGCGAGGGTAGGACGCGTACCGGCCCCGCGTCGTCACCCCCGGGTCCCGGTCCACCCACTACCCGGGTAGCGGGTGGACCGGCGGCGCGCCCGCATCGCGTACGAGGCGAATATGATCCGTCTTTCTCGACGCCCACAAGAGAGTCACCGATGCGCCGCCGTGCCGCCCTCGCCTCGATCCTGATCCTGTCCGGCTGCTCGGATGCGCCGGACAAGCCGGACGAGCCGGAGACCACCTGGATCTCCGGTCCCGAGGCGCTGCACGCGCTGCAGGCGGCGATGCAGAAGTCGCAGCGCGCGGCGTACACGTGGGATCTGGCCGGTCAGACGCATGAGGGCGGCACGCTCAAGGGCAGCGGCGCCTTCGACCCGCACGCGAAAAAGGTCAGCCTCACCACCACCGAGACCGGCCCCGGCGCCGACCCGCGCAAGGTCGTCATCGTCGAGACCGACGCCTACCACTGGAGCGCCGACGAGAAGGCCTGGATCCGCGTCGACCTGACCCGCTACGAGCCCACCCGGCAGGGCGTGCAGGGCGACGGGCGCTACAACACCGTCGACCCGACCGGGCTCAAGGACTTCTCCCGGCAGGCCCGGGGGGTGCACCAGTTCAACGGCGACACCTACGAGGGCAGCCTGCAGACCACGCTGGGCGACATGCCCGTTCTCCCGCTGGGCGCGCCGAACGTCATGATGGACCAGACGTCGGACGCGACGTTCACCGCCCGCGCCGACGCCGAGGGACGCATCGTGTCGATCGAGGTGAAGTTCACCGGCCAGGCCGGGCCGGTGCAGCAGACCACCACGCTCGGCGGTTTCGGTGAGCCGGTCACCGTCAAGGCCCCCGCCAAGTCCGTCGCGGTCGACCCCTCCTACTACGAGTGACCACCTGCGCGCCGGGTCGGGTGGCTGCTTAATGACTGGTCAGTAACCCGGGCCGGTTGTTCCGGCAGGGGGGTGACGGCCTAGTCTTCGAGCGTCCCGTCATGCCCCGGGCGGCTCGCGAGCGCGCTGCCGGCCCGGATCGACCGAGAAGGAGCCCCGCGTTGGCCCGCACCGTCCTGGTGACCGGAGGAAACCGTGGCATCGGCCTGGCCATCGCCCAGGCGTTCGTCGAGCAGGGCGACCGGGTGGCGGTGACCCATCGTGGCAGCGGCGCGCCGGACGGCCTGTTCGGCGTCGAGTGCGACATCACCGACCAGGCCGCCGTCGATGCGGCGTTCACGACTGTCGAGAAGGAGCTGGGCCCGGTCGAGGTGCTGGTGGCCAACGCCGGCATCACCGACGACACGCTGCTGCTGCGCATGTCGGAGGAGCAGTTCACCCGGGTCCTGGACACCAACCTGACCGGGTCGTTCCGGTGCGCCAAGCGGGCCAGCTCGAAGATGCTGCGCGCCAAGTGGGGCCGGATCATCTTCATCTCGTCGGTGATCGGGCTGTACGGCGGTGCCGGGCAGGCCAACTATGCGGCGAGCAAGGCGGGTCTGGTGGGCATGGCCCGGTCGATCACCCGCGAGCTGGGCAGCCGCAACATCACCGCGAACGTGGTCGCCCCCGGTTTCATCGACACCGACATGACCGACGTGCTGCCCGAGGCGCGCAAGGCGGAGATCCTCAAGGCGATCCCGGCCGGCCGGCTCGCGGCGCCGGCCGAGGTCGCGCAGGCGGTCACGTTCCTGGCCGGCGACCAGGCCGCGTACATCTCCGGCGCCGTCATCCCGGTCGACGGCGGCCTGGGCATGGGTCACTAAGCACGGGTCACTGACCCCCAATACCACCGACCCGCGACATCACAGGAGAAGGTTCGTGTCTGGACTGCTGGCCGGCAAGCGGCTGCTCATCACCGGCGTCATCACCGACGCCTCGATCGCGTTCTCGGCGGCGAAGATCGCCCAGGAGAACGGCGCGACGGTCGTGCTGACCGGTTTCGGCCGGTTGTCGCTGGTCGAGCGGATCGCCAAGCGGCTGCCCGAGCCCGCCCCGGTGATCGAGCTGGACGTCACCGACCCCGAGCATCTGGCGAGCCTGGCGGACAAGGTCCGTGAGCACGTCGACGGCATCGACGGCGTGCTGCACTCGATCGCGTTCGGGCCGCAGAGCGTGCTCGGCGGCGAGTTCCTCAACGCCGGCTGGGAGGACGTGTCGAAGGCGCTGCAGGTCTCCACGTACTCCTACAAGGCCCTCGCGACGGCCTGCCTGCCGCTGATGAGCCCGGGCGGCAGCATCGTCGGCCTGACGTTCGACGCGACCAAAGCGTGGCCGGTCTACGACTGGATGGGCGTCGCCAAGGCGGGCCTGGAGTCGGCGTCGCGCTACCTCGCGCTGCACCTGGGCAAGCAGGGCATCCGCAGCAACCTGGTCTCGGCCGGCCCGCTGCGCACGATGGCCGCCAAGTCGATCCCCGGCTTCGTGCAGTTCGAGGACGCCTGGAC
>CAKUMG010000127.1 GCA_934667465.1 uncultured Actinoplanes sp.
CGCCCCTACCGTCCCGTCCCCGCCCACGGCGACCACCGCGTCGACGCTCCCGGCGGCCGTGCAGGCGGCCAGGCGGGCGTCCTCCAGGGAGCGGGTCTGGTGCTGGTCGACGTCGACCCCGTCGGCCCGCAGCACCGATTTCAGCAGCCAGCGGCGGCGTTGCTCCCCCTCGTCGAGGCGGTAGCCGAACTCGGCATGGCGGAAGTCCTCCGCGGGCCGGGACACGTAGTCGTCGATGACGGCCCGCACCTCGGCGGCGCTGACGGCATAGTCGAACGAGTAGTGCAGGTCGCTCGTGTAGGACCGGGCGCCGACGCCGAGCCCCACCATGCCGTCGTCCTGGCAGCTGTAGTCGGGCCCGTCCTCGACCGGCACGTCCGCGCGCCGGAACTGCCGCATCGACTGCTGCACGTAGCCCGCGTCGGTCAGCACCCGCACCGCATGCCGGTACAGCTCGAGCCGCTGCTCGTCCCAGGCGGAATCCCCGGAAACAGCGGAGGACCCAGGATCAGCCGGGGATCCAGAAGCAGCTGAGGATCCAGAAACAGCCGGGGATCCGGAAACAGCGGCGGACCCGGACCGAGCCGAGGGCCCGAGGTCCACCGCGGACAGTGCGCTCGCGACAGAACCGGCGGGGGCGCGGCGGCCGAGGCCGGTCAGCGGCCGCACGTACAGCGGGTAGAGGAACAACTCCTCGGGCCGCCACCGCAGCGCCTGGTCGAGCGAGTGCTGCCAGCTGTCGCGGGTCTGGCCGTCGATGCCGTAGATCAGGTCGATGTTGAGCGCCGGCACCCCGGCCGAGCGGATCGCCTCCAGCGCCGCGGTCACCTCCTGGAGCTTCTGCGGACGGACCGCGGCTCGCGCCTCGGCCTCGACGAAGCTCTGCACCCCGATGCTGACCCGGGTCACGCCGTGCGCCTTGAGGACGGCGAGCCGGTCCGGGGTGGCGGTCGCGGGTGACGTCTCGACCGTGACCGGCACGCCCGTGGCGCCGAGCGTGCCCTCGATCACCCCGAACAGCTCCTCCAGCTCCGGGGCGGTCAGATAGGTGGGCGTGCCGCCGCCGATCGCCGTCCGCGCGAACCGGGCCTGCGGGCCGAGTGCCGCCCGCGCCGCGGACGCCTGCCGGGCCACCTGGGCGAGATAGCCGGTCACCTGCTCCGCGGGCGGCCGGACCCGGGTGAACAGGTTGCAGAACCCGCAGCGCATCTCGCAGAACGGCACGTGCACGTACGCGAAGAGCGCCTCACTCCCCTCCCCCGCCCACACGTCCTCGAGCAGGGGCCGCGGCTCCAGTCTCCGGTACGCGGTCTTGTGCGGATACGCATACAGATAGCCCTGATAGGGCGACCCGTCGAGACTCATGCCGCTCCCTTCCGCCCGGCACCCGCGCCGAGGACGAACTCCGCGTAGGGCACCGTCCACACCGCCTCGTGGCCGACGCGGTGGCCGGTGTGGCCGTCCTCGCCGTACAGCGTGCCGTGGTCCGAACAGATGATCACCAGGCACGGCCTGCCGCGGCCGCCCGCCACCGCGAGCAACCGGGGCAGGACCGAGTCGACATAAGCGAGCGCGGCACCGTGACTCTCCCGGTCGTCGGCGGGCGGTGGCACCGGCGAGTAGTGCCTGTTGGGCTGGTGCAGCGCCGCGACGTTGACGAACGTGAAAAGCGGCCGCTCCGGCTCGAGCCCGCCCACGATCTTCTCGAGACGGTCCACCTGGGCGTCGAAGCATGCGGGTGCTGTCACGCCGAACTCCGGCTCCCAATGGGACTCGGCGAACAGGCCGGGCAGCACGCGGCCGAGCGGCGCCCCGGGGTTGAAGAAGCCGACCCCGCCCAGGCACACCGTGTGATAGCCGGCGGCGGCCAGCGCGGTGGGCAGGTCCGCGGCGTCGAAGACCCACGTGCGCGGCCCGCTCGACTCGCTCCCGGCGAAGCGGGCGGCGAACAGCCGCTCGTGCGGCCCGGGCGTCACCGGCGTCGGCAGGAACCCGGCGAAGAACGCGTGGTGCGCGGCGTAGGTGAAGCTCGCCGGGGTGTGCCGGCGCTCCCACGCCCCGCCGGGCAGCACCCGGGCCAGCTCGGGGGTCCGCCCGGCGGCGAGGCTCTCGGTGGCGACGTCGTAGCGCAGGGTGTCGAGCGTGACGAGGAGCAGGTCATGGCTGCCGATCAGATCGCGCACGCCGGCTCCCGACGGGGCACGAAACGACCGCCGGCCAGGGCCGCGATCTGTTCCGCATAGGTGTCGCGGCCGCCGGCCAGGATGCCGGGCAGCAGATCACCGAATGCGTTGACCTCGGCGACCGCGTGCCGCCGCCAGCCCGCACCGAGCATGAGGTCCACCCCGACGTGCAGGCTGCCCGGGAAGCAGGCCGCGACCCGCTCGCACGTGGCCATCGCCGCCTCCCACTGCGCGGCGCCGGCCGCCGCCCGCACCGCCTCGACGTCGCCGCGGGCGTTGCCGAGGTGCAGGTTGGTCATCGGGCTGCGCGACGTCCGCACCACCACGTGACGCGGCCGCCCGGCGGTGACGACCACCCGCAGGTCGAGGACCCGGTCGCCGAGGCCCGCCTTGGGGAACCAGCGCTCGGCGTGCAGCCCGTCGGGGGCGAGCCTGTCCACGATCGCGGCGACCTCGGCCTCGCTGTCGTAGCGGCGCACGCGCAGGTTGTTGAAGAGCCGCCCGCCGGGCGCGGTCTCGACCGACGTGACCGCCGAGACGCGCGAGCGGCCGAGGGTCAGGGCGAGCACCCCGGAGGCCGACGATCCGTACGCGGGTTTGACGAACACCCGCCCCCACCCGGCGCCGCGGGCCGCCTCGCGCAGCGACTCCCAGCCGTCGATCGGCGGCAGCGCCTCGGGCACCGGCACCCCGTGGTCGCGCAGCAGGGCATGGCAGCGCCGCTTGTCGCCCATGGTCAGCACGTCGCCGGGCGGGTTGAGCAGCAGCCCGCCCCCGGCCGAGACCCGCTCCAGCCCGGCCGCCAGCCCGGCGTGGGCCGCGGCCTGCCCGACGATCTCACCGTGCTCCGCCACCCGGACCGGCCCTGACGAAACGGACCCGCCGAGCGTGCGGAGCAACACGTCCACCTCGGCGTCCTCGCCCGGCGAGTCGACGCGCACCGTCAGCTCCGGCCCCGGCACCGGGCCGCCCCGCAGCACGTCGCGCCACGCGAACGCCTCGGGCCGCGGCAGGCCGGCGGCCTCGGCCGCGGCCAGGAAGCCCCGCACCCGCCGGTTCGCCGGGTTGCCGACGACGCCGAGCCGGATCATTCCGCCACCATCGTGTAGCGGCCCCACCGCTCCTCGCTCTGCACGTCGGACACGTCGACCCGCACGCCGGGGAGCTCCGCGACGATCCGCTCGGAGATCTCGGCGCTCATGAAGTGGTGGCTCAGCGTGAGGGCGGCGAGGTGGTCGAGGGGCTGGCCGGTCAGCAGGGCCTCGCCGCCGGCATCACCCATCATGCCGAGCGAGAGGTCGAGCTCCCGCAGCCGGCCGACGACCGGCGCCGCGGCGACCGCGGCCGCGATCTCGTCGGCGTTCTCCGCGTTGCGCAGACCGAGATAGGTCAAGGCGGGGAAGACCCGCCCGGACAGGATCGGGCCCAGGTCCTCGAGGGTCGCGCCGCCGTCGTAGTTCTCCACGCCGAGCCACAGCTCCAGGTGGGTCAGGTGGGGCAGGTCGCACCCGGCCACCGCGCGGACGATCGCCGGCGGCAGGCCGCCGGCCTGCAGGACGAGCTCGCGCAGGCCCTCGTGGCGCACCGGTTCGAGCACGAGCCCGCTGGTGCCGCGGATCCCCAGCCGCTCGAGCGCGGGGAACGCGGCCAGCAGCGGCGTGTAGTCGCCCTGGTTGATCCACGAGATCTCGCACTGCTCCACGGTCATGTCGCCGACGAACAGCGAACGCAGCCGCCCGAGCCGCGACGCGTGCCGGATCAGCAGGTCGAGGGGCGGCCGGTTCTCGTAGGCCTCGCCCCACTCGCCGATCACGAGCGCCACCGGACCGCCGGGGCCGGCCCGCCCCAGCATCCGCTCGAAGGCCGCCTCGAACTGCTCCGGCGGCGCGTCGAACTCCTCGGCCTCGACGCGCCAGGCCACGGCGGCGGGATCGGCGGGATCCTCCTTCGCGTCCCACCCCAGGATCGGCAGGCCGGCATAGGTCGTCAGGTGCGAAGAGATGGTCACGGTCTCCCCTTCGAGGCCGAGGTTGTCCGGTCGCAGGCACCGTAACAGCGCCCTACGACGAAATCGGCCTTGCCAGACCCGCCTGTGGATAATACCCTCGGTAACAATACAGTCGTATTGCTAAGGGAGGGCCGATGCGGAAACTACTGGCAGCCGAGGCCGCGATGTGGCGTAACCTCTTTCTGTGGCTGCGCCGCCGGCCGGTCGAGCTGGGCGAGGGTGACCGGGCGTTCGGCTATCTGGGCGGCGTCAAGATGATCCTGATCTTCTTCATCTGCTTCTCGGCGTTCGAGATCCCGCTCTTCGACGTGATCGTGGCGCACGTCGTGCCGTGGCGGCCGGCTCGGTGGATCGTGCTAGGCCTGGGCGCGTGGGGACTGCTGTGGATGATCGGCCTGTACGCGGGGCTGAAACTGCACCCGCACGTCGTCACGCGCGCCGCGCTGCGCGTACGGCTGAGCAATGGTGTTGACGTGACCCTGCCGTGGGAGAGCATCGCAAGCGTGACCAAACGGGTGCGCCCCCTGGCCTCCGGCAAGAGCGTGCAGGAGCTCGACGGCGCGCTGCACGTCGTCGTCAACAGCCAGACCAACGTCGACGTCCGGCTGCACGAAGTGGAGACGCTCGTCACGGGCAAGGCGCCGACTGCGGAGCTACGGTTGTACGCGGATGACGCCGACGGTCTGGTCACCGAGGCCCGGTCGCGGCTCGCGGCGCTTGCGGAGACCGGTTCGCCCGCACGCGCTCGTCCGGCCGCGTGAAAGCATCGTGGCCATGCCCCGCAAGACCGATCACCAGGAGCGCCGGACCCGGATCGCGGATGCGCTGATGCGCGTCGCCGCCGAACGCGGTCTCGAGGAGGTCAGCCTGCGCCACGTGGCCGCCGAGGCGGGCGTGTCGGCGGGGATGGTGCAGCACTACTTCCGCACCAAGGCCGAGATGATGCTCTTCGCGATGTCGGTGGTCCGCGAGCGCGGCGAGGAACGGATCGGCGCGGAGGTGGCGCGGCTGGGCACCGACCCGGCACCGCGCGCCCTGCTGCGTACCATCATCACCACCGCACTTCCCCTCACCGCGGAGACCAGCGCGGACGGCAAGGTGGCCCTGGCGTTCCTCGCCTACTCGACAGTGCACCCGGCGGCCGCCGAAGCGCTGCGCGTGGACACGGCCGGCATGCTCACCTACCTGGCGAGCCTGATCCCGACGGCACGGCCATCCGACGATGCGGCGGCTCTGCTCGCACTGATGGAGGGGCTCGGCCTCTACCTGCTCAGCGGCCACTACACGGCGGAGCAGGCGCTGTCCGCATTGGACTCGTTCCTGGACAGGTGTTTTACAGTCGCGGCATGACCGTGGGATTCCTGGGGCTCGGCCTGATGGGGCAGCCGATGGCCCTCAACCTGGTACGCGCCGGCACGCCCCTGATCGTCTGGAACCGCACCCCCGAACGCACCGTCCCGCTGCGCGAGGCGGGCGCCACGATCGCCGGCACCCCCGCCGACGTCGTCGCGGCCGCCGATGTGGTCTTCCTCATGCTCGCCGGCCCGGACGCGATCGACGCCGTCCTGTCCACCGTCCCCGACCTCGGCGACACCATCCTCGTCCACATGGGAACGACCTCACCCGCCTACTCCGAGCAGCTCGGTGACGCTGTCCGGTCAGCCGGCGGCCGCTACCTCGAGGCGCCCGTCTCCGGCTCCCGCCGCCCCGCCGAGGAGGGCCGCCTGGTCGCCATGCTCGCCGGCGACCCGGACGACCTGGCCCGCGTACGGCCGCTGCTGGCCCCGATGTGCCACGAGGCCATCGCGTGCGGCCCGGTCCCCCAGGGCCTGCTCATGAAGCTGGCGGTCAACATCTTCCTCATCACCACGGTCACCGGCCTCGCCGAGACCTGGCACTTCGCCGACCGCCACGGCCTCGACCCCGACAAGCTCGCCACGGTGCTGAACGCCGGCCAGATGGCCAGCCCCATCTCCCGCGTCAAGACCGCCAAGCTCCTGACCGGCGACTTCTCCGCCCAGGCCGCCCTCGCCGACGTCCTGGAGAACAACCGCCTCATCGCGGAACAGGCCGAGGCGACGGGTGTCGCGGTGCCGCTGCTGGACGCCAGCCACGCCCTCTACCGCGAGGCGGTCGCCCTCGGCCACGCCACCGCCGACATGGCCGCCGTCATCCACGCCCACGAAGCCCGGACGGGGCGGTGAACCTCAGAACAGGACGTTGACGCCGGCTGTCTTGCAGGCAGCGGTGAGGTCGTTGCCGGCCTTCTCGAAACCGGCACCGCTGACCACGGCCGCCGGGTCCGCGTCGCGCGCCGCCCTGCCCGCCTCCGCGCCGAGCGCCTTCGCGGCGGTGGCCACGGCCCCGTCGTTCGCGGGCGCGGCCGCGGCGGAGACCTTGCTCTCCAGCTTCTCCAGGATCACCTTGAACCGGGCGGGGGTCGGCTCGTCACCGGAGTTCGACAGCTCGATGAGGTCGTCCTTGAGCTCGTCGCCGATCTGCTGCACCGACCTGCACAGCGTCACCTCGCTCACCGGCGCCGCGGCGCTCGGCACCGCCGCTCCGGAGCTCGGCACGGGTGCGGGCGCGGCGTCGGGCTCGGCCCCACCGTCACTGCATCCGGCGGCCGCCAGGGCGGAGACCACGGTCAACGAAGCAAAGAAAAGCCTGGCACGCTGCATGATCACGTACGCTATCCGACGCACCTGTGATCAGCTTCGCCCACTGCTCACGCCACCTCCCCGCGCGGCTCGAAGCCCACTTTCAGGCTCACCTCCAGTGCCGCCGCCAGCCTCTCCAGCACAGCCAGCGTCGGAACGGTGCCCCCGGCCTCGAACCTGGCAACCGCGGACTGGGTCATCCCCGCCGCCTTCGCCAGCTGCGTCTGACTCCATCCCCGCTGCTCACGAAGCTCCCGGACCGACCGGCCGAGCTCGAACGCCAACCGCGCACCGTCGTACGCCTCGGCCGCCCCGGGCTCGGCCAGCCGCCGCTCCCGCAGCACGGCCCAGCTGCCACCCTCACCCATGCCCTAGCCCTCCTCGTCCTCGACTTCGTGCGCCTGCCCGGCGCATCGCGCCAATGCCCGGCGCGCCCGGTCGATCTCCCGCACATCCCGCAGGCGCGCCTTGTGAAAGACGGTCAACAAGATGATTCTTCTGCCGGCCGCGATCCAGTAAGTGATTCGGACGGCGCGCCGCTCAAGGTAGAACCGCAGCTCGCGCAGCTTCCGATCGAGCTGCTTCGTATAGGGCTCGCCCAGCAGAGGCCCCTCGCGGGCGAGCAGATCGATATAGAAAGCAGCATGAGCAAAGTGGGTGATCGGCAGACCTTCCAGCCATTCCGCCACCTCCGGTTCCAGCTCGACGATACCCCAGTCCATCGCGACGATGCTATGGACGGCGCCGCGGCGAGCAGTAGCGCTGACGAGCAGGATCGAGTCCGCACGCTGCCGGGCCGAAGTGGGATACAGCAGCTCAAGAACCCTCGGGGCGAGCCCGCGACCGGAAAGTTGTGAGCCGGCCCTCCGCAAATCGCCGAGCCGAGGCGACCGGACAGCAGGCCGCGACGGCCGCGGCGGGCGCCCGTACCTAGGAATCGATTTTTGCCAGGATCTTGGGGCGCGGGGGCGTCAGCGACTGCGGCGCACCGTGCAGCATGATCTCGCGGCGCACCTGGGCGATGCCGTCCGCCTCGCCGGCGAAGCGACCGACCCACTCGGCGTGGCGATGATCGCGCAGGCGGGCGACGATCCGGATCGGGCCGAACCATGTGAACGGGGTCGCCAGCAGGCTGCCGGCCCAGCTGAAGAAGTACCAGATCAGCCACGGCAAGGCGACCGTGACCGACACGACGGCGACCAGGGCGGACAGGAAACCGAGATCTTCCCAGCCCGCCGGCCACCAGTCGTGCAGCCATCGGGGCAGGCGGGGATGCCAGGCCAGGCGGCGGCGGAAGACCTCCCACCGGCGGCCGTCCGGTGCCGTGCTGTCAAAGATCGCCATGTCACCCCTCCCTTGATCGAGTTTCGCAGGTGGGCGCGAGGATGGCAGGGTCGAGGGGTGGCTGCGATCGAGCGCGACGACTGCTGGGAACTGCCGTACGCGGGGATGCGGGTGCGGCAGATCGAGCTGGCCCTCCAGCTCACCCTGTCTCTGGACGGCGATGCCGAGATCCAGATCGACACCGAGTGCCTTCTGAGCGGGGTGCCGGCGCGGGAGGATCCCGCCGCGGTGTTCGCGCTGGTCGGGAAGGAGGTGGTGACCGCTGTCGCCTACAAGACGGGCGACCTGCGGATGGTCTTCACCAGCGGGACGATGCTGACCGTGGCGCCGCACATGGCGTACGAGTCGTGGAATGCCCGCGGACCGGGCAGCCTGCTGCTCATCTCCATGCCAGGGGGCAAGGTCGCCATCTGGTCCTGAGGCACGCAGGCACCCGGCCTCAGCGGAAACGAAGTGTGGGGCGGGCGGGACTCGAACCCGCGACCGAGGGATTATGAGTCCCCTGCTCTAACCCACTGAGCTACCGCCCCGTATACCGGCGGCGATACTATCCCGTGCCGTCCCGCCCACACCAGCGATCTAGTCCTCGGCCTCCGCGGGCGGCGCTTCCACCGGCGGGGTGTCGTCGTCCCCGACTGGCTCGCCGATGTCGTCGACCAGGCCGGGTGCCATGCTGCCGCCGTGGGCTTCCTGCTCGGGGTGCTCTTCCGCGTAGTTCGTCGTGACCGAGTCTTCGGGGTTCGTCATGACCGAGGTCTACCCCGGCCGGGCCGGGCTCAAAGCGCCCAAGGACGCCAGCACCTCACCGGCCGTGCGCCACCCGCTGGCGAGAGCGCCCTGGATCGACGGGCTGTCCCGGTGGTCGCCCGCCACGAACATGCCCTGCCCCAGCGCGACCGGCTTGCGGAGCCGGAACTGCGGCACGTCCGCCGCCGGCAGAGCGTGCGAGATCGGGACGACGCTCAACAGTTCCCAATCGTCCGTCGGTACGCCGTAGATGCGCGCCAGCTCGACCCGCACCACGGCCTCCGAGGCGCCCGACGGCGCGGCGACCCCGACCGCGGACGCGGCGATCAGCGACTTGCCCGCCGGGGCGTATTCGGGTGCCGCGTTCGACAGGACGATCGTGTTCGCGATGATCTCGCGCCGGTCGCCGTCCAGCAGCAGCGTGGGCTCGTCGATCGGTGCGTGCGACGCCCCGAAGTAGTACGTGGTCAGCCCGTGCATGTGCGGCCGCGGCACCCCCGGCAGCAGCGTGGCTGCCGTCGCCGGGTCGGTCGCCACGATGATCGCCCGGCACCGGATCTCGCCGCCCTCGGTGATCGCCATGCCGGGTCCCACCGACAGCACCGGCGCGTTCACCAGCACCTGCGGGTAGGGCAGCGGCCCCGCGATCGCCGCGGGCAGCGCCTGCATGCCCCCGGCCGGCACCCCGATCCGCCCCCGCGCGAACGAGCGCAGCACCATCGCCAGCACGTGACTGGACGTGTCGAGGGCGCGGTCCCCGAACACTCCCGAGAGGAACGGCCGCAGCACCTCCTCGATCATCCGGTGCGACAGCCCGGCCTTCCGCAACGCCTGCTGCGTCGTGATCTCCGGGGCGTCGAGCAGCCGCGCAGGCGGGTACGTCGCGCACTTCGCCGCCAGCGCCGCGAATTTCATCCGGTCGGCCAGCGACCCGACACCGCTCCCGAGCGTCTGCACCACCGTCTGCGGCTCACGCAGCGGATTCTCGAGCCGGTGCAGCTTCCCGCCGCGCCGCACGAGCACCCCGGGCGTGAAATAACGCATGTCGAGCGCATCGACGTCGGCCAGCGCCGGCACCCGCGGGTACGCCGTGTTGAGCACCTGGAACCCCCGGTCCAGATGCCACCCGTCCACGACATCGGTCGCGACCCGCCCCCCGAGGCGGTCGGACCCCTCGACGAGCAGCCACTCCACCCCGGCCCGGTCCAGCCTGCGGGCAGCCGCCAACCCGGCAAGAC
>CAKUMG010000128.1 GCA_934667465.1 uncultured Actinoplanes sp.
CGGTCAGGTAGCTGGCCTCGAGCAGGCCGCCGGGCAGCCCGGACATCCGCCCGAGATCGAGCACCCCGGACGACAGCTCGCCGTCGTCGTCGTTGTCCACGGGCAGCATGCAGCCATCCCCCGTCCACCACTAGTCGCCGACTTGATCTCGCCGTGGCCCACGGCGAGCTTGCGAGCATAGGCGGGCGGTACGACAGTCCCGGTGCAGACGCGGGCGGCATGCGAGATTGCCCACTTCGGGGCGACACGACCGGCGTGTTGGCGAATTGCCGTCTTCGCGGGCAAATCGAGTGACTGCTAGGCGACAGTCAGCGCCGGGAACCGCTGCGGCTCGTTGGGCAGGTGTGCCGGTGTCGACGCGTGTCAGGCTGCCCCGCCGAGTGACAGCTGTGGTGCTCGCCCTCGGAGTTGCGGGTACGGGCGTACTCGGCGCCCGCATGCTGCTCGGCGGGCCCTCGGTCGACGAGGTGGCACTACTCGTCGCCCTCGTCACCCTGTGCATCACGCTCGTACCCGTCCTGTGGCCGGAGCGGGCGTCCCTCACCCCGGCCGAACTCGCCGACGACCTGGCGGGCACGTCGCATGAGCAGTGGCGCGGCGAGGCCGCGACCCGCAACCTGCACCAGCCCGGGGTGCTGCCGCTGACCTGGGCGGCGACCGAACGTGCCGGAATCGCCGACGACGTGGCGGACCCGGTCGGGACCGCTTCCGGGGTCAGGGTCCGCCGAGTCCGGCTGGACGGCCGGCTCGGGGGTCGCTTCGACGACGTGACGGCCGGCCTCGCCCGGGACCACGCCCAGCTGGCCGACGGGCGGCTGGTGCTGCTGGGCGAGCCCGGGGCGGGCAAGAGCGTGCTGGCGCTGCTCCTGACGCTCGGGCTACTGGATGCGCGCGAACCCGGCGGTCCGGTCCCGGTGCTGCTCTCCGCCTCGTCCTGGGACCCGATCGCCGAGTCGCTCGACACCTGGCTCGTCCGCAGCCTCGCCGCCCTCTACTACAACGGGCGGAACGACACCCCCCGCCGGTTGCTGCGCGCCGGTCTGCTGTCGCCCGTCCTCGACGGGCTCGACGAGATCCCCGAGGCGTCCCGGCGCACCGCGGTTCAGGAGATCAACCGGACCCTGGGCGCGGCCCGCCCACTCGTGGTGACCTGCCGGGCGGCCGAGTACACCGACCTCATCCGCGGCGGTGCCCCGGTCCTGCGGCGCGCCCCGGTCATCGAGGTGCTCCCGCTCGCCGCCGAAGACGTCATCGGCCATCTCCGGGCGGTTTCCTGGCCGAAGGGCACCGACTGGGAACCGGTCTACCGCGACCTGCGCAAGGGAGGCTCGCCGGTTGCCGCGGCGTTGTCGACGCCGCTGATGGTGTCGCTGGCCCGGAGCGGATACGAGCGATGCGGCGGCGACCCCGCCGTCATGCTGGACCGGGCCGTGCACGACTCGCGGCACAGCGTCGAGAACCACCTGGCGGACCGCCTGATCGACGCGGCCTACGCGGGGCCGGACAGCCCGTGCCGGCCGGAGCAGGCGCGCCGGTGGCTGACCTTCCTCGCGCGTCACCTGCACGGGCGGGGCGATCGCGATCTCGCCTGGTGGACCCTGAGCCGTAACCTCCTGTCGCCCTGGACGGCGCCCGTCGTCGGAGCGGCCGGAGGTGCGCTGATCCTGCTGATGGTGTTCGCCCTCACCGGGATTCTCGACACGGACCTCGACGCTCGGGAACGGTTAATCTGGGGTGAGCTGCTCGGCGCCATCTTCGCCTTGCTGGCCACCGTCCTCTGGTACTCCGTGGCAGACCGGGCACCCGGTCGCCTTTCCGTCTCGCTGCGTGGCTCGCTGGGGAGGCTGGGACGGGGGATGGGCACAGGCACTGCCGTCGTCGCGCTACCGTGCGGCCTGGCCCTGGCGCTTACCGCGGCCAGCATCAGCCTGGGCGGCTGGACGCTGTCCTCCTTCTACACGTACGCCCAGCTCGTAGCCATGACCATGGGACTCATGCTCGCCGTCGGGCTCGGGATCGCGGCACACAATCTGCTCGCCGCCCCGCCGGAGCGCTCGGCGATCGCCGACCCGGTGCGTTACCTGCGCGCGGATCGGCGGTCGGCCCTTGCCGGAAGCGCAGCCGCCGCCCTGGTCATCAACGCGACCGCCTTCCCCGCTGTGATGGCGGGAGGATATCTGGGCACGATCGCGGGCCAGGCCGCCGCCGGACAGCCGGACTGGGCGACGGACTGGCGGCGGCTCGGCGCCGACGCCCGATTCGGGTGGGGCCTCGCTTGGGACGCCTCCGCCGACGGGCCCTTCCCAGGATCCCTGTACCTGATCCCGGGCGTCACCGCCCTGGGGCTCTTGCTGATCACCCGGGCCTGGTTCCGGTTCGGGGTGGTCCGGGCCGTGCTCGGCGTCCGGGGACATCTGCCCTGGCGGCTGGTCCGTTTCCTCGCGGACGCGCGCAGCCGGGGCCTGCTGCGGCAGGCCGGCGGTGTCTACCAGTTCCGGCACATCCGGTTGCAGGAACGGCTCGCCACCGTGCATGAGGCGACGTCGCCGGCTGGTCGCCGGCTTGTGGGCCGGCCGAGACTGATTGCCGTGGCAGCCGTCCTCGTCTTGGTCGGCGGCGCCCTGATCGTTCGGGCGGCGCCCCAGGAGGGTACGGATGCAGTGATCGGCCGGCCGGGCGTGGACTATCAGCGGGTTGCTCTGAGTGCGAGCGGCCGCACCATCGCGATGTCGGCCGCGGGAGGAGCGGTGGAGGTGTGGCGTCGCGACGGTGTGCCGCGCCGCCTCGGCCGCCGCATGCTCGGCATGCCGGTCCGTGCGATCGCCCTCGACGCGACGGGCACCAGGCTGGCGGTCGCCGTGCCGGGGTTTGTGCACGTCCTTGACGCCGGGGACGACGAGCTGCCCCCGGTCGGCGGGCCGATCGCCGTCGCGTTCTCTGTCCACCGGGTTACTCTGAGCCGCGCCGGCGGGGACCTCGCGGTGATCGGAGGACCCGGACACATGGCCGTCTTCAGCGATGGGCGGCGGCTCCGGTGCGACCCTGGCCTGCGTTCACCGTACTCGAGCTCATACGGTACGGACGGCGCGTACGAGATTCTCGGAGTCCAGGTGGTACGCGACCGGTTGCCGGGCATTGAGGCGCCTACGGGCAAGGATGATTTCATCGATCTGGGCGCAGGGAGAATGTACGCGCCGGGCGGGCTCGCCGCCCTTATCTGGCGGACCAAGGTGTGCACCGGCGCGGTGACCGTGTCGTGGGGCGAGGCGGCCTCGTACAGCGGAATCATGGGCACCGATCGGCTGGCGGACATCGTCCTCACATCTGCGGGCCGTCCGCGGGTGCTGCTGCAGTACGAGGGCGGCATGCTGCTCTTCGACGGAAGCCGGCACCCGATCTCCGGGCGGGATGCCCGCTGGTCGCCGGACCACGTCATCGAGACCGGCATGAGTTCCAACTCGTTCAAGGACCTCGCGCTGAGCGGGGACGGGCGCACCGCAGCGGCCGTTCGCCACGGAAGCGTACGGCTCTGGGACCTGCCCGGCACCGAGGGATAGGCGGCGGCACGCCTGCGACCGGGATGTGGCAGCCTCAAGGCGTGCCCGAGACTCCTGTAGAAGCCGACATTGCGCTGGTCGGGGGCGGGGGAGCGGCCTCCCTGCTCCTCGCCGCCCTGGACCGCCACGACGTGACCGCCGTCAAAGTCGCCGTCGTCGATCCGGTGCGGAAGGCCGGGCAGGATCGGACGTGGGCGTTCTGGGACACGCCCGGCGACTCGGCGCTGGAGCCGTTGCTGAGCGCGCAGTGGCCGCAGGCGGACATCGTCACGACCGAGGGGCGGCGGACCCTGGACCTTCAGCCGCTGCGGTACGCGATGGTGCGGTCCGGGCCGGTCTACGAGCTCGCGGCAGCAGCGGAGAAGCGGCTCGGCGCGGTGCGGGTCACCGAGGCCGTGGGGGAGCTGGAGGAGGACGGCACCGGGGTCACCGTGCGCGGGGCGGACGGGCGCGAGCTCGTACGGGCGGGGTGGGTGCTCGACTCGCGTCCGCGGAAGCCGGAGAAGCCGGGGCGGACGAGCTGGGTGCAGCACTTCCGGGGGTGGTGGCTGGAGGCCGACGCGCCGGTGTTCGACCCGGAGCGGGCCGTGCTGATGGATTTCCGGACGCCGCAGCCGGAGCGCGGGGTGTCGTTCGGGTACGTGCTGCCGGTCAGCGCGACGTTCGCGCTGGTGGAGTACACGGAGTTCTCGCCGGCGGTGCTGGACGACGCGGGATATGACGCGGGGCTGCGGGCGTACGCGGAGCTGCTCGGTCTTGATCTCGAGAAGGTGACCGTCAGGGAGGTCGAGGACGGGGTCATTCCGATGACGGATGCGCCGTTCGAGGCACAACCCTCGGCGCGGGTCGGGCGGATCGGGACCGCGGGTGGGGCGACGCGGCCGTCGACCGGGTTCACGTTCTCGGCGATGCGGCGGCAGGCGGAGGAGATCGCCCTCGCACTCAAGGACGGGTTGCCGCCGCTGCCGCAGCCCGCCTACCCGCGGCGGCATCTGTGGATGGATGCGGTGGCGTTGCGGGCGTGGGATCGCGGCGACGTGGACCCGGTGGACTTCTTCGTGCGACTCTTCGACCGGAACCCGGCCGAGCGGGTGCTCCGCTTCCTGGACGGGTCGACGACGCTGGCCGAGGACCTGGCCGTGATGCGGTCGAGTCCGCTGCTGCCGATGACGGGCGCGGTGCTGGGCGACGCGAAGGACAGGCTGCGGCGGCTGTAAGGGGGAAGGCGCAAGAGGCCGTGAGAAGCGGCCTGAAGGCCGCGAGGGACGCCGCATGGACAGGCGGCCTCGATGTGCCGTTCCGGGCCGGGCGGCTAACCGCCCAGTCGGGAGGCCGTGTCGTCGACAGCAGCACGGCGTGCGCCGTTCCGGCAGCGGCAGCGCCTGGTCGGCGACCAGCCCCACGGCGGTCACCGCGGCCCGGGCGGCGATCCGCTCGTACACCCGCCGTTCCCGCTCGAAGTAGGCAGCCGCTGGAACAGCGCGACCACCACCATCGGCCCGTCCTCGGCGGCGGCCAGGGCCGCGCGCTCGATGGCGTGCGACACGGTCACCCGGGTGCGCTTGGTGTAGCCGTTGCTCACGGCGCCTTCGGACAGCGCAGCGGCGTACGCATGCCGTCAGCCCCGCGCAGCGCTCGTGTGCCGCCGGCGCCGTGTCGTCCCGGGTCACCGGGGTCCGTTACCAAAGGTTCTCGGGTCACGGGCGCCGATCGCCGGGCAGGGACAGGCCGGGGCCGAGGGCGTCGATACGGGCCCGCAGGGTCCGATGGTCGCGCAGCGGCCCGGGCGCGTTGACCTGCCGCAGCACGTCACCGGCGGCGGCGCACCGGTCCGCCGCGGTGGCGTCGTCTCCCCGGTCCAGGGCGGCTCTCGCCTGCGCCATCAGGGCGCTGCCGTGCAGGGCCCGGAAGGCGCTGCGCCCGGCTATCCCGGCCGCCGTGCCCGCCGCGTGCCAGGCCTCGTCGGCGTCCCCGGCGACCAGCCCGAGCTCCGCGAGGCCGAGCCAGGCCTGCGCCTCGAAGTACGGGTACCCGTGTTCGCGGCCGATCCGCAGCGCCTCGCCGAACTGTTTGCGTGCCTCGCCGAACGCGCGGCTGCCGGTCAGCGCGAACCCGAGGGTGTTCAGCGTGCCTGCCTGCGCCCACGGACCGTGCTCCCGGGCCAGCCGCACCGCCTCGGTCGCCGTGCCCACCGCCGCCACCCACTCTTCGAGCCGGTGGTAAAGCTGGCTCAGCTCGTCGAGCGTGCTCATGACGGCCCGCACCGACCCCGTGCGACGGTGGTCGGCCAGGACCGTGTCCAGATGCGTACGCGCCTCGTCGAACCGTTCCAGCTGCCGCAGCACCATGCCGAGGTTGCCGCGGTTGGTCATGACCGAGGCGTGCCGGGCGGCGTGCTCGTTCATCCGCAGCGCGGCGGACAGGTGCTCCGCCGCCTCGACGAGCTGGCCCCGTTCGTGGCACATCGTGCCCAGGTCGTTGAGTGTCACCGCGCGGACGTGGTCGAGCTCCGGCCCGGTGCCGAGGCCGAGCACCCGCCGGTACAGCCGCTCCGCCTCCCCGGTGGCGCCGAGCTCGGCCCGGACCAGGCCCAAATTGTGCGACAGGTACGCCTCACCGACCGCCCAGCCCGCCTCGTGCGCCGCCTCGATGCCCCGCTGGTATGACTCCGCGGCCAGGTGGTGCTTGCCGGCCGCCCAGTGCGCCTGCCCGATCGTCTGGTGCATGGCCGCCTGCGCCCGCCGGTCGCCGGCCGCCTCCGCGGCGGCCAGCCCGGTCCGGCCCGTGATCAGCCAGTCGACCACGTCCCCGCGCAGGAAGAAGTAGCCGCGTAGCTGGTCGGCCAGCTGCCAGGACCGGGCCCGGTGCGCGCCTCCCGCGGCCGTCTCGACGACGGCCAGCAGGGTGCCGAGCTCCTCGTTCAGCCATTCGGTCGCGGCGTCGACGTCGGGGAACTCGTGCTCCTCCAGCCCGGTCTCGACCTCCAGCCGCACCATGTCGGCGTAGACCAGCCGCATCGCCGCGACCGTCCGGCCCAGGTACCACGCGTAGAGCCGTGCCTCGTCGAAGTGACCGGCCCGCCGGGCCGCGTAGCCACGCAGCAGGTCGTGGAAGCTGTAGCGACGGGCACCGCCGGACTGCAGCAGGTTCTCCTCGACCAGCGCGTCCATCGCCCGGGTCACCTCCGGCTCGCCGGCGCCGAGAACGGCGGCGACCGCGGCGGCGGAGACGGTCTCTCCGGGGACGTGCGCGGCGGCCCGGAAGGCGGCGGCCTGCAGCGGGGCGAGTTCCCGGTAGCTGAGTTCGAAGCCGGCGTGCACGGCTGCCTCGCCGGTGCCCGCCTGCCGCTGCTCGGCCACCAGCCGGTCGCGCAGTCCGGCGAGCGTCCATCGGGGATGCCGTGCCAGCCGCCGGGCGACGACCCGCAGCGCCATGGGCAGCCGGCCGCAGAGGTCGGCGAGTGCCTCGGCCTGGGCCCGCTCGGCGTGGACCCGATCCTCGCCGGCGCCGGCGGCGATCATTTGCAGCGCGTCCGCCGGGCTCAGCACCGGCAGCTCCACCGTCGTTGCGCCGCCCAGCCCGGCGCACCGGTTGCGGCTGGTCACCAGCGCCGCGCTGCCGCCCGGCCCGGGCAGCAGCGGCCGCACCAGCTCCGCGTGCGATGCGTTGTCGAGCAGGACCAGGACACGGCGCTGCGCCAGCAGGCCGCGATAGCGGGCGGCGGCCTCGCCGGGATCGCCGGGGATGGCGCGTTCCGGCTCGCCGAGCGCGCACAGCAGGCGCGCCAGCGCGGGTACCGCGCCGATCGGCCGGTCGTCCGCCCCGCGGAGATCGATGTAGAGCTGGCCGTCGGGGAACTCGCGGCGCAGTTCCCGCGCGGCCGTCAGCGCGAGGCTGGTCTTGCCGACCCCGGCCATCCCCGACACGACGCAGATCGCCGGCCCGGGGCCGCCCGGGGGATGGCGCAGCGCGCGTTCCACCCGCCACAGCTCGGCGGACCGGCCGAGGAAGTCCCGCGGCGGCGCGGGCGTCCGGGGTGCCGGTGCCCCGGCCACGACCGGTTCCCGGTGCTCACGTCGGGACAGCATCGTCTGCCGGGCCTCGGCGAGCTCGGCGCTGGGGTCGACGCCCAGTTCCTCGGCGAGCCGGCGCCGGATGCTCTCGTACGCGTCGATCGCGGCCGCCTGCTGCCCGGAGGCGGCCAGCGCCACGACCAGGCGCGCGTGCAGGGCCTCCTGCCACGGGTGTTCCCGGACCAGCCGGCGCAGCAGCGGCAGGACCCGGCGTTCCCGGCGCACCTTGCCGGCCAGCCGGGCGAGCCGGATCGCCGTTTCCACGCGCTCGTCGACCAGCGCGGTGACCAGCGGGTCGGTGGCGAGCTCCGGCACGTTCCCCGCGGGCCGGTCGCCGTGCCACATGTCGAGCGCGCCGGCGAGCAGATCGAACGCGCGCTGCGGCGGCAGATCCGGCGCCGAGGCCCGGGAGAGCCTTTCCCGGTACGCGATCAGGTCGAGCCCGCCGGCGTCGGTGTGCAACGCGTACCCGCCGGGCGTCCAGGCGATCGTGAACAGCCGCCGGAGCCGGCTCACGTGGGTCTGCACCACGTTGGCGGCGCCCGGCGGCGGATCGTCGCCCCAGAGCAGCGTGATCAGCTCGTCCCGGCCCGCCGGTCGCCCGGGGGTGAGAGCGAGCCGGGCCAGCACCGTGGTGTGCCGGCCGGTGCCGATGGCGACGGGATCCCCGTCCAGGGAGACGGTGAGCGGCCCCAGGAGGGAGACGGCCACCGTGCCGGTTTTCGGTGGCGCGGCGGCTTCCGGCGGCGGGTCGGCCTCGGCGGTCAGCTCGAGGCCGAGGACCGCGCCGATCGCCCGCAGCGACCGGGCCCGGGGCCGCCGGGTCCGTCCCTGCTCCAGATCACGCACCGTGCCGATGCTGGTCCCGGCCTGCCGGGCCAGATCCGCCTGGGTGAGGCCGAGGCGCGTCCGAGTGCTCCGCAAACGTTCAGCGAGGTCCATATCGGATCAACTTAGTACGGGAGAGCTACGGGAGATGTCCCTCCAGCGGACCGTCAGCGATCTTGTGCACGATCTTTCCAGGCGGGCCGTCGGGGCCCGCCACGACGCGGGGAGGTATCGACTTCATGCGATCTCGTGCGAGAAGGGGCTGGGGGCTGACCGGCGGGCTGCTCCTGCCGCTGGCACTGCTGGCCGGCACGACGACCCCGGCCGCCGCGGTGGCCGGCACGACGACTCCAGGCACCGGGGCGGCCAAGGCCGCGACTCCGGCCGTACCGGGGAATCCGCCGTTGACCGACTATCCGGCGCCGGGGCCCGCCCGTGCCGCCGCGGCGGCGGTGGAGGTCACGCCGCTGCCGTGCGGCGACAACGGCTCGGACCGGACCATGAGCCGCGACCAGGCGCTGGTCCGCGCCCGCAGCTGGCTCGCGGCCGGCGGCGTCCCGTACAGCCAGGAGGCCTGTTACCGCAACGAGTACGGCGACTACCGGACCGACTGCTCGGGCTTCGTCGCGATGGCGTGGGGCCTCGGTGGCGGCGGGGACGACTTCTGGACCGGCAACCTCCTCGACCGCTCCGAGGTCATCGACCGCGGCGAGCTGCAGGCGGGCGACGCGCTGCTGCGGCACGAGAACGATCCGCAGGTCGACCACGTCGCGCTGTTCGTGCGCTGGGCCGACGCGGCGGGCACCCAGCCGGTGGTCGTCGAGCAGGCCGGCGACGGCGGCACCCACGAGCGGACCTGGACCGACGTCGCGCTGGCCAACCAGTACACCCCGATCCGCTACGACAACATCACCGGCGGGGCCGGCGGCGGCCCGGGCGGCGGCGCCGGGCCCAGCATCGACGGGCCGGGACGGGCCGACATCCTCGCGGTCTACGACGCGGAGAACGAGAACCCGCACCAGCTGACGTGGTACCGCAACGACGGCGTCGCCGCCAACGGTACCGTCACGCTGTCCCGCGGCTACCGGGTCACCAGCGCGCCCGGCTTCAAGCTGGTGAGCACCGGCGACATGGACCGCGACGGCGACCTCGACGTGGTCGCCCTCTACACCAGCGGGGAGCTGTACTGGTACCGCAACGACGGCGTCGCCTCGAGCGGAGCCGTCACCCTCACCCGTGGCTACAAGATCATCAATGCGGGTGGCGTCACGCTGATGGACGCCGCGGACCTGGACGGCGACGGTGACGCCGACATCCAGGCCATCCACAGCGGCAAGCTGCACTGGTACCGCAACGACGGCGTCGCGAGCAACGGCACGGTGACCCTCAGCCGCGGTTTCGAGATCGTCAACGCGTCGGCCGTCACGCACCTGAGCTCCGCGGACCTGGACGGCGACGGTGACGCCGACATCCAGGCCATCCACAATGGCAAGCTGCACTGGTACCGCACCAACAGCGTGGCGAGCAACGGCACTGTCAGCCTCACCCGTGGCTTCGAGATCGTCGACGCCCCCAACGTCAGGCTGCTGAGCACCGGCGACGTCGACGCCGACGGCGACGCCGACTTCGTCACCGTGTGGGACAACGGTGAGCTGCAC
>CAKUMG010000129.1 GCA_934667465.1 uncultured Actinoplanes sp.
GTGGGGGCCGGTGCGGTCGGCGCGGCCTGCTCCGCCTCGGCGGCTCCACGGTCGGCATCCGCCCGGGACGCCTGGTCGAGGCGCTCCTGCTCCGCCCGACGCCGCTCCCGGCGGCCGGTCGTGAAGCCCGACTGACCGGACCGCCCCCCCGTGGCGAAGCCTGACCCGGCCGACGGGCCGGACCGCTCCCCACGGGGAAACCCGAATCCGGTCGACTGCTCGGACCGCTCCCCGGTGCCGGGGCTGACAACGGACGAGATGGCCTGAGACGCGACACGTGGAGTCTGCTCGAGACGGCTTCCGCGCTCGCACGGTGGGCGGGCGTCCATCGGGAGGAGATCCGTGCCCCGGAAGCTTAGAGCAGCCGTCGGCGCGGGCGCGATGCTCGCCGACCGGCGGGAACGACTCGCCGGGCCAGGCCTCGGCGAGAGTGACACCTCGCACCGGACGGGGATCACGCCCGGGTGGCGGCGGGGCTGCGTGGTGTCACAGTGGATGCTCACCACGCGGCCGGACGGGGGTTGCCCGTGAGCAAGCGCGACCTGTGGAACGCCCATCAGGAACGGACCCGGGGCATCCAGTTCCCGGGCGCCCCGCGCCTGATCGATCTCAGCGAGCAGCTCACCCGGCGGCCGTGGCGCTGGGGCCGGGAGAATCTGCTGCCCGTCGTGCGGCTGATCCGGCGTGACCCGGCCGATCCGAGCCCGTTGCCGGGGCTGGAGAACTGGCTGCAAGAGGGCAGTGCGATCCCCGCAGCCGGCCGACATCCGGATGACGTACCAGACCTGGTAGGACCGGCAGGAGCGCTTCGACCGGAACCGGTCCAACTTCCTCGATCTGCTGCTGCCGGGCGACTACGGCCGGCCGGGCACCTGGGACGCGCTCGGCGAGACCCGGCTGGCCCGCCGGCGGCGCCCGTGGCTGTCGCTGATCGCGCCGGCGCTGCTGCTGGCCGCGCTGGTCGCGGTGCCCGCCGCCAATCATGCGCGCTGCGAGCCGCTGTGGTGGCCGGGGACCCGGCAGTCGCTGGACCGCGAGTCGCTGGGCGCGAAGGGGACCCAGTGCGTCGGGCTGGCCGGTGACCGGTTCCGGTTCTCCGCGCACCTGACGGACGTGCAGCCGCGGACGGCCGCCGCCCTGCGCGAGGTGGAACGCACGATCGCGGCCACGAACGAGCGGGTGCGCCGCAACCCGGCGTACGTGAGCGTGGTCTTTCTCAGTCCTTTGACCAACACGACGCTGGGCGGCTATGACACGGCGGTCGAGGAGTTGCGGGGGCTGGCCCTGGCGCAGCGCGAGGCGACCGGCGACCCGGTGCCGATCCGGTTGCTGCTGGCCAACGCCGGCGACCGGATGGATCACGGGCTGCGCGCCGCCGAGCTGATTGCCGACGCCCGCGACCGGGAGCGGATCGTGGCCGTGACCGGGCTGGGGGTCAGCCGGGAGGGGACGCGGCAGGCGATCCAGCGGCTGGCCGAGGCGGGGATACCGACGGTGGGCACGCTGCGGACTGCGGAAGCGTCGCCGAGCGGGTGTACTTCTTCGACGCGTACCAGAAGGCGGGGTACGGCTCGGTCTGCGAGCAGGACATGGCGCGGGCGATGTTCGGCTACGACGCCTTCACGACGCTGCGCCAGGCGGTGACAGTGGTACGCGACCCGAACCCGGAGACCCCGGTCAGCCCGGGCGCCGTGCTTCAGGGGCTGAACATGCTGACCCGGCCCGGACGCGGTCGCCGGCGTCACCGGGCGGGTGAACTTCAGCTCGGGTCCGGAACCGCAGCTGCCCCGGGACAAGGCGACGCTGGTGATGGGCCTGGGCGAGCGTGGCACCGAGCTGCGCCTGATCTGCGGGGACATCCCGACGGCGCTGCCCGGCGACCCGGGCTGCCCGCGCGACGCGAGCTGAGACCCGCGCGGTTCGGTGTGCCCCCTGCCGCGGGGTGGTGCCGTGGACGCACGGGAGAATGGGGGGCGAACCGGCCGTACGAGCAAGGACTTGATCATGGGTTGGAACACCTCGGCGCTCTTCCGTCAGGGCAGCACGGCAGACGAGGCGGTGGATGATCTCGCCATCACCGAGTTCGGCGGCGAGCTCGTCGGGGCCGAGCAGGCCACGAGTGCCCTGAAGCCCGACGCCCTGTATGCCGCCGAGGCGGGCGGCTGGGCGCAGGTCTGGAACCCCCGGATGGACGTGGTCATGGGGTGGGAGGCGACCGAGCCGGCCACCGCCCTGGTCGTGTTCTTCAGCAGCGTTTCGAGCACGTACGGCTTCACGCTGTTCGAGAACGGCGAACGCACCCGGCACTACGTCTTCGCCGACGGGGAGGCCGTGGAGGACGAGGGGACGCCGCTGCCGGTCGAGGCGGGGATCGCCGTGCCGTCGTGGGGGCCGGACGAGGACTACCTCTGGGCGATCATCACGGCGGTCACCGGCCTGCGGTACGACGAGGAGTTGCAGTACCGCGTCTACCCGGTGTGACGACGAGGCCGGCCTTCTCGGCGCCGCGGGTGAACAGGTGCCCCCGGATCCGGTCCATCGCCGCCTGGCAGGTGCGTCGCCGGGCCGCCGGGGTTGCCGGGTCGGCGAGCACCCGGGCGGGCTCGAGCAGGCGGAGGTCCGGTGCCAGCTCGGTCCAGGTCGGGATCGCCTCGATCGTGGTCACCTTCCAGCGCTGGGGCGCCTGCTCGGTGAAGGTGAGCCGGGCCATGATCCCCTCGCGGTTCTCGTCGATCGGCTCCGCGTGCCGGGCGAGCTGGTTGCCCATTCCGTAGACGACCCACTTGCCGCCGATCTTCTCGATCGGCTGGACGACGTGCGCGTGATGGCCGAGGATCGCGTCGATGTGCGGGGAGGCGAGCAGGACCCGGGCGAGGTCGCGCTGGCCGGCGTCGGGCTCGTGCTGGTACTCGGTGCCCCAGTGCAGGCTCAGCACGACGATCTCGGCGCCGGCGTCGCGGGCCCGCTTCGCCATGGCGATGATCCTGGCGGGTTCGATCCGGTTGGCCAGCCATTCCTTGCCCGGCGGCCGGTTCAGCCCGTTGAACCCCGAGGTGTACGACAGGTGCGCGACCTTGACGCCCCGTACCGGATAGATCTTCGGCGTGTTCGCCTGCGCCGCGCTGCGGGAGGTGCCGGTGTGGCCGAGGCCCGCCGCGTCGAACGCCTCGATGGTCCGGAGCACGCCCGCCTCGCCCTTGTCGATCGAGTGGTTCGAGGCCGTGGAGCAGCCGTCGAACCCGGCCTTCTTGACACCCTGCAGCACCTGCGGCGGTGCGCTGAAGGCCGGATACCCCGCGAACGGCCCGCCCGGCGCGGCGAGCGGCGTCTCCAGGTGGCAGAGCGCCAGGTCGGCCCCGGAGATGGTCTCGCTCACCGGGCGGAACATCGGGAAGAAGTCGAACCTGCCGGCGCCGGAGTCGCGCTCGGCCTGCTGCCACACCTCAGGGTGGATGAGCACATCACCGGCGCCGAGCACGGTGACCGTCCGCTCGGGGGTGGGACTCTGACCGGAGGCCGGTGCCGCCTCGGCCCATCTGAGTGGCTCGGCCGCGCCTGGCGAGGGCAGCAGGTCGACGCCGGCGGCGTGCAGGGCAATGCCGGCGACCAGTGCCACGGCGGTCATCTGGGCGCCGCGGCGGAGAACGAGACGAGTCTTGCGATCCAATGAGGACACCGGCGCAAGGATAGGTGCTGGTCGCTACGGCGCCTGTGATCCAGGTCGCGTCCCTTGCCTCTGACGTCAACGTCAGGTCCTAGCGTGGTGGCATGCAGATCAACGGCTCGAAAGCACTCGTCACCGGCGCCAACCGCGGTCTCGGCAAGGCCTTCGCGGAGGCGCTCGTCGCCCGCGGCGCCACCACCGTGTACGCGACCGCGCGCCGCCCCGAAAGCATCGACATCCCCGGCGTCGTCCCGCTGCGGCTGGACGTCACCGACCCGTCGACCATCGAGGCCGCGGCGGCCGAGGTGGGCGACCTCGACATCCTGATCAACAACGCCGGCATCTCCACCGACGCGCCGCTGCTCGGGCCGTCGACGGACAACATCCGCCGCGAGTTCGAGACGAACTTCTGGGGCACCCTCGACGTCACGCGCGCGTTCGCGCCCCGGCTCGCCGGTGGCGCCATCCTCAACGTCATCTCGGCCCTGAGCTGGTACGCGTTCGCTCCCTCGAGCAACGGTTACGCCGCCTCGAAGGCCGCGATGTGGTCGCTCACCAACGGCGTCCGGCTCGAGCTGGCCGACCAGAAGACCCAGGTCACCGCGCTGGCGCTGGCGATCGCCGACACCGACATGATGGCCGGCTACGACATTCCCAAGCTGCCGCCGCGCGAGGTGGTCGCCCTGGCCCTGGACGGCCTGGAGGCGGGCAAGCTCGAAGTCGTCGCCGACACTCCGACCGCCAACGTCAAGGCCTCGCTCTCCCGCGACCCGGCCCTGTTCTACGCCGACATCCCCGGCGCCCTGTTCGGCTGACGCGACGCGGACGCGACGCCGGCGCTGACGGCGCGAGGTGGTCAGCGGGGGCCGCGGTGGATGACGTGGACGCCGCCCGCGGGACCCACGGTGACGGTGTAGCGCCGCGGGCGGACCGGGATGCGGTCGGCGAGCGCGAAGCGGTGCGCCGCGAGCAGCGTACCCAGCGTGATCTTTGTTTCTTGAACGGCGAAGCCGGCCCCGGGACAGCGGCGTGCCCCGCCTCCGAAGGGGAAGTATTCGGCGGTGGTGAAGCGGCGTTCGAGGAAGCGGCTGGGGCGGAACTGCTCGGGATCCGGATAGGTCACGGGGTCGGCGTGGGCGAGGACGGTCGCCGCCACCGCTGTCGTCCCGGCGGGGAGGTGGTGCCCGAGCACCTCCAGCGGTTGCAGCAGGCGGCGCTCGACGCTGGGGCCGATCGGGTGGATGCGCAGGGTCTCGTCGAGGACCGCCGCCAGGTAGGGCAGCCGGATCAGGGCTTCCGGGTCCGGCTCCCGGCCGAGGGGTTCGAGCTCGGCCAGCACCCGGGCGTGCACGCCGGGGTCCGCGTGGATCCAGTACATCGCCCAGGCCAGCAGGTGCGACGCGGCCTCCTGGCCCGCGGACAGGAAGGTGACGAGCTCGTCGCGGATGTCGCGGTCGCTCAGGCCGGCTCCCTGCTCGTCGCGGGCGTGCAGCAGGGCGCTCACCATGTCGTCGCCCGGGGTGCCCGCCGCACGCCGGGCGGCGATCTCCGCCTGGATCAGCGCGTCGAACGTGGCCAGCCGGCGCTGGATGCGGCGCCACGGTGTCAGCCCCAGCAGGTCGCGCCGCAGCAGCGGAAGAAACGCGACCAGCGGGGTCACCGCGCCGACGACGTCGCGCACGGCGTCGGCGAACAACGCCGCATGCCGCGGATCCTGGACGCCGAACAGCACGCGGACGACGTTGCGGCGCGACAGGTCCTTCGCGAACGGCACCATGGTGATCCGCTCGCCGGTGCGCAGGGCCGCTCCGCGCTGGGCCGCGTGCCGCTGGATCGTCGCCAGGTGCACGCGCATCGCCGTGCCGTGGAACGCGGGCATGACGAGCTGCCGTTCGCGCAGGTGACGGCGGCCGGAGAGCAGGGCGATCGAGCCGGGCCCGAGATACCACTCCACCGGCACCGCGGCGCTGGGCGCGAAACCGAGCGGGTCCGCGCCGAAGATGGATCGCACGCCCTCCGGCCGCCCGGTCACGAACCAACGACCGAACAGCGTGGGTACGGTGAACGGGTCCCCATGGCGTCGCCGGGCGTCCAGCAGCAGGCCGTACGGGTCCCGGGCGAACCTGATCGTCTGTGCCAGAGCGCCGCGCGGGCCGGGGGGAAGCGCGCCCGTCACGACGCGGCCGGCGCCATCCGGGCAGCCGCGCCTTCCGCGGCGGGGGCGGTGAACGCGGCGGCGTCGAGCCGGGTGCCGCCGCCGATGCCGACGTAGTCCAGCGCCGGGTTGCCGCTGGCCTCGGCGCGGGTGACGTGCGCTCGCAGCTGCGCCGCGACCTCGGGGTGATAGCCGAGATTCAACATCCGCATCAGTACGCCGTACGGCATGAGCCGCGGCGACGCGAAGAACTCGTTGAGCGCGCCGGACACGGGTTGCACGGCGACCATGCCCAAGCGGGCGGCGCGGTGACGCGGGGAGAGCCGGCCACCGAGGAACTCGCGGAACGACAGCCACCGGCCGGATCCGGTGACGCGGGGTGGCAGCTTCCGCTCGGGGGCGTGCGACAGGGCGATGAGCGTCGCGCACAGGATCGCACCGAGCCACGGGTTGACCGCCGCCGGTGCCGGGGTGAAGAACGACCGCTGCTGCGGGTCCAGTGTGAACAGATGGCCGTAATAGACGTTCGCCCCCACGCACAGGACGGCCACCACGGCGACCATGACCACGCCCCAGGCGATCATGCGGGTGTGCACCGCGAGCACCACGTACCAGGCGGCCAGCAGGAGCGCGTAGACGCCGGCGAGATTCGCGCCGACGAGCACGGTGGCATGGCCGGTGGGGTGGGTGCCGAACCAGACCTGGGCGAGCGCGGCCAGGACGAAGAAGTTGACCGCCGGCATCAGCACCAGGTGGGCGATCTTCGCGGGCAGCCGCTGGTGGAAGATCTCGTACAGGAATGCCTGCAGGTCGAAGCTGAGCACCGTGAACTGGGTGAACGGCGCGACGACGAGCCGGGCGACGGCCCGGGACCGCCACGTCTCGGCGCCGGGCGCGGGCGCCACGAGCGACCCGAGACGCCGGCAGAGGAAGCCGGCCTCCTGCGACGGCGCGACGAAGATCGCCGCGTCGGGTTCCTGATCGGTGCGGACGTAACGCTGCAGGTCGCCGGTATCCGGCATGGCGTCCCCCTCGTCGGCGGCGGTGTCAGCATGCCGACGTCCCTCGAGCACCGTCAACGATGAGTCGTATATCCGCCCTCCGCCCCGGGCCCGGGCCCGGGTGAACAAGTCCGCCCTCCCGCCCGTCGTACCGCGTGTTCGAGGACATGCTGAGTGGTGAGGGTGCGGATGAGCAGGCGGCGCAAGGTGCTGGCGGCGACGATGGTGCCGGTGGTGTTGCTGGGTGTGGTGGTCGCGGCGGTGTTCGCGTGGCCGCTGGGGGAGGACCGGCTGCGCGCCACCGTGCCGGTGGAGTGGGACTTCGCGACCGCGGTGGCGGAGGCCGAGCGGGTGGTGGCGACGGACTCGGCGGACTCGCGGGTGCTGCCGCAGTGTCGCAGCCAGGTTCGTTCGCACGGGTCGCGGACGGCCAAGGCGGTGCTGTTGCTGCACGGCTACACGGACTGCACGAAGCAGATGGCCGGCCTCGCGGACTTCCTGTTCGAGCGGGGCTACAACGTGTACGTGCCGCGGGCGCCGCGGCACGGGTTCGTCCTGGGGGAGGCGGACCCCGGGCTGAGCGCTGTCGACCTGGTCCGGTACGCCGACGGGGCGATGAACGTCGTGGCCGGGCTCGGCGAAGAGACCGGGGTGATGGGCATCTCCGGGGGCGGTGTCCTGGCGACCTGGCTCGCCGACCGGCGTCCCGACGCGGTCGAGCGCCTCGTGGTGATGTCGCCGTTCTACCGGCCGGCGGCCGGGCAGGCGCCGTCGTTCGCGATCAAGCCGCTGACCCTGCTGTTCGGGCACCGGCTCCTGCCGGATCGTCAGGTGGCCGGCACCGGGCAGACGTTCTCGGGGCTCGGCCAGTACCTGCGGATCGCCGCCAACGTCGACGACGGTGCCGCAAACGAGAACCTCCGGTCGGTCGGCGCCGTCGTGTCCCTGGGCGACGACCAGATCGACCGTGAGCTGGCGTTCCAGCGGGCCGGCCGGCTCGCTGCCGCCAACGGGCTCACGCCGGGCGAGCTGACCCTCGACGCCACCATCGGCCACGACGTCGTGGAGGCGACCGCGCCGGGGGTGGCCGGTCGCACCGATCGGCTCTACCCGGACTACCTGCGGCTCTACGAGGGCTGACAACGGAGGAGGCCCCCCACCGATCGGTGGGGGGCCTCCTCGCGCTTGACGGAACAGTTACCGGGTGCCGTTGAGGGTGGACGGCATCGGCGGGCCGCTCACCGGCGGGCGCTTGGACTCGGCGGCGGCCGTGGCCGCCCCCAGGGTCGCGGCGTCGGAGTCGCCGGGCAGCGGCTCGCCGAACGGCTGGTACTCGCCCTGGCAGAGCTTGCCCTTGGCGGGCAGGGTGCCCTTGAGCAGGTACGCGTCGATCGCGCCGGTGGCGCAGGCGGACGTGCCGTAGGTGGTGTGGCCCCAGTTGGTGCTCGACAGCAGCCGGCTGTTCGGCAGGCGCTTGGCGGCCGAGACGGCGTCGGTGTAGCTGGTCGCCGGGTCCCACTGGGTGCCCACGAGCAGGACCGGCTTGGCGGTGCGGCGGGTCCACGGTCCGGTGTAGGCGTCCTCGTCACGCACGGTCCAGGTGTTGCGCGCGCACGGGGCGGTGCCCCAGCCCCAGGCCCGGCCGAAGTACGGCGCCCGCTTGTCGGCCGTGACCATCAGGGCCGGCCACAGGCTCGCGTCCTTCGGGTGCAGCCCGTCGGTGCAGTCGACCCCGACGAAAGTCTCGAGACTGTTGTCGTACGGGAAGTCGCGCCCGTTCTTCTTGCGGGCGTCCTTGATCCGGGCGGCGAGGCCCGCGCGCGCCTCGGCCTTGGCCGCCGCGCTCGACGACTGCAGCAGCGTCCAGATGTACTGCGCGTCCTGGGTCACCCAGTCGCCGGCACCCACGTCGTAGAGATCGTTGAGGATCCCGCCGACGAAGTCCGCGTACGTGAGGGTGAAGGTCTCGCCGTCCTCGGTGACGGTCAGCGGCTTCTTGCGCAGCTTCTGCGCGATGGTCTCGAAGTTCTTCACCGGGTCGCCGGCCGCGAACGCGCAGTACTGCTCGCCGGCCTTGTCGCAGCGCTTGAGGATCTCCTTGAGCGCCTTGTACGCGCCCTCGGCCGACCTGAGCCGCTGGTCCTGCTCCTGGTTCGCGGTCTTCTTCGTGCCGGCCCAGTGCTCCGGGTCGAGCACGCCGTCGGCAACGATCGCGCGGAAGCGGTCCGGGAACATGTTGGCGTAGTACTGGCCGATCGCGGTGCCGTAGCTGAAGCCCATGAAGCTGAGCTTCTTGTCACCGACGGCGCGGCGCAGCACCTCCATGTCGCGGACGACCTCGGCGGTCGACATCGCGCCGGACAGCGGCTTGCCCGTGGTCGAGCACGCCTTGCCGAGCTGCTTGGCCCCGGCGACGTACGTCTTCTCCTCGGCCTTGCCGTAGGGGAAGGCCACGTTCATCTTGCTGAGCACGGCGCTCTGGTCCTTGACGGACGCGAAGCACTTGAGGTTGGTGCTGTTCGCGACGCCCCGCGGGTCGACGCCGACGATGTCGAACTTCTGCAGCAGCGCGGGGCTGAGGAAGTTCGGCGCGGCCAGCGCGATGCTCGTGCCGGAGCCGCCGGGACCGCCCGGGTTGAGGAACAGGCTGCCGATCTTGTTCTTCTGGTCCTTGGCCTTGATCCGCAGCAGCGCGATCTCGGTCTTGGCGCCCTTGGGTTGGTCGTAGTCGAGCGGGAGCTTGGTGGTCGCGCACTCCGCGATGGCGTAGCACTTGTACCAGCCGAGCTTGGGCGTGGGCACGCTGTCGACCCGCTTGCGCTCCTTGGCCGTGGTGGTGGCCGGCTTGGCCGTCGCCGCCGAGGCGGGCACCGCCGCCCCCGCGACCAGCACGCCGGCGACCATTCCGGCCACCAGAAGACTTCTTGCGAAACGTGGCATGCGCGATCCGTTCGGTCGAAGCTGTGCGGCACCTGTGTGCCGCGCCTCCGGATACTAGAAAACGGATGCACGCTTTTAAATGGACACATTTCTAAATAGCTGAATGGCGTCTCGCTGCGCATGATCGCCGCGGGGCGGGGCGCGCGGGGCGGTGGGCGCGGGACGGGTCCCAACGGCGCAGCGACTGCACCGGCATGGCGAGCGGCCGCTACGACGATCTCGCGCGCTTCATGGACGCGGCCTCATCCTCGGCGAGCCGCGCCGCCAA
>CAKUMG010000130.1 GCA_934667465.1 uncultured Actinoplanes sp.
CATCAGCCCGCCGGCGAGCGCGGCCGTGGTCCACGGTCCCGTCCGCCGGCCCGGGGGCATCGGCGGCGGGGGCGCGGGCGGCAGACCGTACGGGTGGCGCTGCCCGCCGGGCACGGAGCCGTGCACGGGTGCTGTGGCGCGGGCGCTGCCGGTCCGGGGCGGGTACGGCCCCCGCCGCCACTTGTCGTCCAGCGGCGGCACGACCGGCGGGGGCTGCGGCGGAGCATAGGCCTCGGGCGGCGGCGAAAGCACAGCCCCGATGCCCGGCAGCGCCCCGCCCTGCGGCGCCCCAGCCTGCAGCGCCCCACCCTGCGGCACCTTTCCCTGCGGTTGCGCCACCAGCGGGCTCGCACCCGACGCCGCAATCAGCGCCTGCAACCCCGCCGGTGTGACGAGCGGCTGCGCCCCCGACGACGCGACCTCCAGATGCACCCCCGACGGCGCGACCAGCGGACTCACGCTCGACGGCGCGACGACCGGATGCGAGCCCGACGGCGCGACCATCGGATGCGAGCCCGGCGGCGTGGCCAGGGGCAGGATCGGCGGCTGGGCGGAGGGCGGCTTGACCAGCGGCATCGCCCGTGAGGTCGAGACCACCGCGGCGCGCCCGGAGTAACGCTCCTCCGACGACGCGAGCACCGCGGCCATGAGCGAGCGCCCCTCGGTCTGCCCGAGCCCGGCCTCCTCGAACGCCGCCGCGGCGATGTCGCGCGGGTCGCCGAGCCGCTCCAGGATCTCCAGCAGCTCGGTCTCGCCCGAGCCGGGCTGGTCGGCGCGCTCGGCGACGATGTGCGACTCCAGGTCGCGCAGGAGCTCGCGGCGCTGCACGACGGGCAGGTCGCGGATCAGCAGCCCCAGCTCGTGCAGCCACTCGGCGACGAGCTCATCGCATGTGTCGACTGTCATTGCTCACCGGTCCCTACGAGGCGGTCGACGGTCTGGCGGAACGAGACCCATTCCGCGCGGAAGTGGGCGAGCGCGGACCGGCCGCCGTCGGTCAGCGTGTAGTAGCGCCGGGGCGGGCCGGAGGGCGACTCGCTCCACTTGCTGTCCAGCCAACCCGCCCGGCGCAACCGGGAGAGCAGCGGATAGATGGTGCCCTCCGAGGCGGCGAGCGAGGCCTCCTCGCCGAGTCCACGCACGATCTCGGTGCCGTAGCGGTCCTCGTGCTCCACCATGGCGAGCACGCAGAACTCGAGCGTCCCGCGCCGGAGGCTGGTCGAGAGTTGTGCGATGTCCGCCATGCGGCACACGGTACCTTGCGCCGCAAGGTACCTCAAGACATCGAACGCCGTACGCGAAAAGGCACCGCCCGCCGCGCGCGAGGAGGCACCGCCCGCCGTGCGCGAACAGCGCCTCGGATCAAGCGGATCAAGGCAGCCGAGGACCAGGATGCAACAGCTCCGCAAGCAGATCCCCGTGCTCCTCGACCCGCTCGAGCACCTCCGCGGGCGTGAGCTGCCGAGCCGGCTCCTCCCCCAGCGCCATCGCCGCCACCTCGTCCCAGGTCAGCGGCGCCGAGGCGGACGGGCTCTCCTGCCCTCGCAGCGAATAGGGCGCCACTGTGGTCTTCGCCGCCGCGTTCTGGCTCCAGTCGATGAAAACCTTGCCGGGCCGCACCGCCTTGGCCATCTTCGCCGTGATCGAGCCCGGGACGCGCGCGGACAGCTCCTCGGCGACCTTCTTCGCATAGCGCGAAACCGTCTCCGAGTCCTGCTCGCCCGAGATCGGCACGCACAGCTGCATGCCCTTCTTGCCGGACGTCTTCGGGTACGCGCGCAGCCCGTCCTCGGCCAGCCGATCGCGCACGAGCACGGCCACCGCGCAGCACTCCCGCAACGCCGCCGGCGCGCCCGGATCGAGGTCGACCACGAGCTGGTCCGGGTCGCTGCCGACCCGCCACTGCGGGGTGTGCAGCTCGAGCGAGGCCAGGTTCGCCACCCACACCAGCGTGGCCAGCTCGTCCACCACCACGAAGTCGATCGTCTCGCGGGCCTTGGTGGACCCGGGCACCGGCAGGGTCTCCCGGCGCACCCACGACGGGGTGCCCCCGGGCGCGTTCTTCTCGAAGAAGTGCGCGCCGGCGACGCCGTTCGGATAGCGGATCCGGGTCAGCGCCCGGCCCCGCAGGTGCGGCAGCAGCACCGGTGCGATCCGCGTGTAGTAGTCGACGACCTCGCCCTTGGTGAACCCGGCGGCCGGGTACATCACCTTGTCCAGGTTCGACAGCTCCAGGTCGCGGTCCTCGATCCGGACGGCGAAGCGGGCCCGTTCAGGAGCCATCGTCGTCCTCCTCCACGCATTCCGCGGGCGCCTTGTCCGGGCGCAGCCGCAGGAACCGGGGGAACCGCAGCCGCCCGTCCGGGGTCCGGTTGCCGTAGCGCACCTCGACCACCAGATCAGGATTCACCCAGTGCGCCCCGCGCGCATCCTCACGCGGCACCGCCCCCAGCGCGAACGGCGACGCCTGCGCACCCAGCGGCTGGAGCACCGCCAGCAGCTCGCGCTCGGCGTCCGTACCGATGCCTCCGCCGACCCTCCCCCGGAAGCGCAGGCGGCCGTCCGGGCCCGGCACCCCCACCAGCAGCCCGCCGAGGCGCCGCGCGCCCGCCCGCCAGCCGCCGATCACGTAGTCGCCGGTCCGGTCGAACTTGACCTTGACCCAGTCCGGCGAGCGCATCCCGGGCAGATAACCCGATTCCGTACGCTTGGCGACCACGCCCTCGAGCCGGTTCTCCCGCGCCGCGGCCTCGGTCGCCGCCCCGTCCGCGAACGACGGCGGCACCATCCAGCGCCCCGCGTCCAGGTCCAGCTCCTCGAGCCGCGCGCGGCGCTCGGCGTACGGCAGCTCCAGCAGTGGCGTGCCCGCATCGCTGAGTAGATCGAAGATCATGTATGTGGCCGGCACGGTGGCCGCCAGCCGGGCCGCCTTGGTCGTGTCCCGGACGTGCATCCGCTCGGCGAGCTTGGTGAACGAGGGCCGCCCGGCCGCGTCCATCGCCACCATCTCGCCGTCGAGCAGCGTCCCCGCGGGCAGGTTCAGCCGCGCGATCTCCGGGTAGGCGATGGTCACCGGGGTCCCCGACCGCGCCCACAACCGCGGCGCCCCGCCGTCGAAGGAGGCCAGCACCCGCACGCCGTCCCACTTGAACTCGTAGCTCCAGCCGGACCCCACGGGGAGCCGGCCCGCCGTCGCGAGCATGGGTGAAAGGGGTGCGCCCGGCACCCGATCATCGTAAGCAGTGACGAACACCTTACGCAGGCGTCTCACAAATGCCATTCTGGATTAGGGCAGCTCACGGGGCAGGAGGCCGGTATGCGCGCGATCTGGAAAGGTGCGGTCTCGTTCGGTCTGGTATCGATCGCCGTCAAGCTGTTCTCGGCGACCGAGGAGAAGGACATCCGGTTCCACCAGGTGCACCGGACCGACGGCGGCCGGATCAAATATCAGCGCACCTGCTCGGTCGACGGCGAGGTGGTGCCGTACGACGACATCGCCAAGGGCTACGACCTGGGCGGCGGCGAGATGGTGATCCTGACCGACGAGGACTTCGCCGAGCTGCCGCTGACCACGTCCCGGGCGATCGACGTCCTGCAGTTCGTGCCCGCGGAGCAGATCGACCCGCTGCTGTTCGCGAAGGCCTACTACCTCGAGCCGGAGGGACAGGCCGCCAAGCCGTACGTGCTGCTGCGTGACGCGCTCACCGACTCCGACCGGGTCGCCCTGGTCAAGATCGCGCTGCGCCAGCGCGAGCAGCTGGCCACGCTGCGGGTCCACGACGACGTCCTGGTGCTCAACACGATGCTCTGGCCGGACGAGGTGCGTACGCCCGACTTCGGTTTCCTCGACGACGACATCGAGACCCGCCCCGCCGAGCTGGCGATGGCGGCCTCGCTGATCGACTCGATGGCCGGCAGCTTCGAGCCCGAGGACTACACCGACAACTACCGGGCCGCGTTGCAGGAGGTCATCGACGCCAAGGTCGAGGGCCGCGAGGTCGTCGCCCCGGAGGAGGCCGAGGAGGAGCCGGCCGCCGCGGTGGACCTGATGGCGGCGCTGAAGGCCTCGGTGGAGCGCGCCAAGCAGGCTCGCGGGGAGACCTCCGCGCCCGCCAAGAAGACGACGTCGGCGAAGAAGACGTCCACGGCGGCGAAGAAGACCACGGCGGCGGCGGCGAAGACCACCACGACGGCGGCGGCGGCGAAGAAAACGACCACTGCCAAGAAGACGACCGCGGCGAAGAAGACGACCGCGGCGAAGAAGAGCACCCCTGCGAAGAAGGCGGAGCGCAAGTCCGCGTGATTAGCTTGATCCGTGGCACTGACGTGGGATGAGTCTTACCTGGGCAAGGTCCGGTCGAGCGTGGGCGACACCGACACTCTGCTGTTCGTGGGCGCACGGGGAGTGATCCTCGACGAGCAGAACCGCCTGCTGCTGATCCAGCGCTCCGACAACCACCGCTGGGCGATCCCGGCCGGCGCGATGGAGCTCGGCGAGAGCATGGAGGAGTGCGCGATCCGGGAAGTCTGGGAGGAGACCGGGCTGCGCGCGACCTCGCTGACCCCGTTCTCGTTCTCGACCTCGGTCACCTACACGAACCAGTTCGGGCACACCTACCAGCAGATCTTGATGTCCTTCCGCATCCACACCTGGGAAGGCGAACTGCGGCGGGTCACCGACGAATCGGTCGACGCGGGCTTCTTCCCGCTCGACGCGCTCCCCGGCGACCGCTCCCTGATCATCGAGGAGACCCTCGCCGACCTGGCCTCCTTCGAGCAGACGGGCCGCCTCGTCCTGCGATAGCCGGAAAAGGCCACCTGTGGACGGCTCAGACCCGCCCGCCGGCAGAAGAGTCGTCGGCGGTCGGAATGGCAGGAACTGAGCGATCTCGCAGCGCCCTGGTTCGCCGCTCCTTCTCGTACTGCTCGCGCGGCGAACCTTCCGCCTCTCTGGGTGCAAATTTTCCGGTAACGCCCAGTTCATGCCGAGCAACCTCATGAAGAAGGTTCATCGCCTGGTAGTAGTCACTCAACGCCAGGTTCCAGCCATCGACATCGGCATCGTCCAAGAGGCCCCTGGCGAACCACTCCAACCGCCATACTGCCCGGTTCAGCGCCCGGGCTGCCTCTACAAGTTCTGGGTCGGCGATCAAAGCGAGGGTTTCGAACGAGTTCCCCCGCGCCATGTTCGCTTCGGCGAGCAGGTCCTTGCCGACATCTCTGGCCAAGGGAGGAGATTGATCGTCGAGACCGACCGCTGCAGCCATGCGCGCCGCGATGCTCCTCATCCGTTTGACGTCGACGAGGTAGGCGCTATAGGTCTGCAGGCGGCGTTCCCTCCACTCGCGGTTGAGTGCCCATCGCTCCCGTCTCCGCTCGCCCTGCAGCGAGAAGACGTAGGACAGCACGGCGCCGATGAGGACGCCCGCGAGAGCAAGCACAGGACCGACGATGCTCACGAACCGCCTCCAGGTGACGTATTGGAGCGTTCAACCAATACTGAGCGGCTCGCTCACGTGGGGCTAGTGCGACGTCTGTCTAGAATTTTCCTCGTCGCGGTGTACGACCGCAGAAGAGCGCGGTCGATGAGAATTGGGAGGCGCCGGGGCGGGCGCTGCGGCAGGATTTCGGCGTGACAGACCGACCCTGGCGGCGGCTGGGGATCGACCTGACCCCGCTGCGCACCTCGCGCGACTTCCGGCTGGTGTTCGCCAGCGGCACGGTGACGAGCTTCGGCTCCTTCATCACCTATGTGACCATCCCGTTCCAGGTCGCGCAGATCACCGACGACCCGCTGATGGTGGGGCTGATCGGCGTGTGCGAGCTGGTGCCGTTGCTGGTGATGGCGTTCGTCGGCGGCGCGCTGGCCGACTTCGCCGATCGGCGGTTGCTGGTGCGCGGGGGCGAGTTGGCCCTGGCCGGGCTCTGCGGGGTTCTGCTCGTCAACTCGCTGTCGCCCGAGCCGCATCTGTGGCTGCTGTTCGTCATCGCCGCACTGACCGCCTCGGTCGACGGGCTGCAACGGCCTGCCCTCGAGGCGATGATCCCCCGGCTGGTCCGGCCCGAGGAGATCCCGGCCACGACGGCGCTGCGTTCCGCCGGCCGGGAGATCTCCCAGCTGGGCGGCCCGGCGCTGGCCGGCCTCCTGATCGCGGCGGCGCCGCTGGCCGTGGTCTACGCGATCGACCTGCTGACGTTCGCGGTGTCGCTGGTGTGCCTGACCCTGGTCAAGGCGGTGCCCCCGCCCGTCGACGCGGACCGTCCGTCGCTGCGCTCGGTGGTCACCGGCCTGCGGTACGCGCGCAGCCGCCCGGAACTGCTCGGCACGTACCTGGTCGACATCAACGCCATGCTCTTCGGCATGCCGCAGGCGCTCTATCCGTTCCTCGCCATGCAGCTGGGCGGGCCGGGCGTGCTGGGCCTGCTCTACGCAGCACCGGCGGCCGGGTCGCTGCTCGCCACGCTGGCCTCCGGCTGGACTGGCCGGGTGCACCGGCACGGGCTGATGGTGATCATCGCGGCGGCCCTGTGGGGCGTCGGCATCGTCGGCGCGGGCCTGTCGACCATGTTGTGGCTCACGCTGCTCTGCCTCGCCTTCGCGGGCGCCGCCGACATGGTCTCCGGCATCTTCCGGTCGATCATCTGGAACCAGACGATTCCGGACCACCTGCGCGGGCGCCTCGCGGGCATCGAGATGCTGTCCTACACGACCGGGCCGCTGCTGGGTCAGTTGCGCTCGGGCCTGATGGCCCGCACCGGGCTCGGCGTGGGCGGGTCGATCTGGGTGGGCGGCGTGCTGTGCATCGCCGGTACGGCCGCTCTGGCGCTCGCGCTGCCGAAGTTCACGCGCTACAACGGCGCGGACGGGCTGGCACGCAAGCGGGCCGAGGACGAGGCGTGGACACTTTCCTCGGGGCGGGCGTCATAACGGGGTCTTTTGCTCTGAGCCCGGCCATGCAGGACAACCCGGATGGTGGCGTGCGGAGCTTGTGGCGCACGGACCTCGGCCCGTGCGCCAGCAGCGCTTTCCGATGCACGTACAAAATCCGCTTTTGTTCGAACCGTGACTAGGCCTCCTGCAGCGCGCCGATCTCCTCGATCAGCTTGTCGCAGAAGGCGGGAAGGTCGTCCGGCTTGCGGCTGGTGACCAGGCCCTGATCGACGAAGACCTCCTCGTCGACCCAGGTCGCACCGGCGTTCGCGAGGTCGGTGCGCAGGCTCGGCCAGCTCGTGAGCGTGCGGCCGTCGACGACGCCTGCCTCGACGAGCATCCACGGACCGTGACAGATGGCGGCGACCGGCTTGCCCGCGGAGAAGAAGTCACGCACGAAGCGGACCGCTTCCGGGTCGACCCGCAGGAAGTCCGGGTTGGCGACGCCGCCCGGCAGCACGAGCGCGTCGTACTGATCGACGGTTGCGTCCTTCACCAGCTTCTCGACCTCGTACTTGCCGGCCGGGTCCATGTGGTTCACGGCCTGGATCTCGCCGCTCTTGATGGAGACGAGCTCCGCCTCGCCGCCCGCGGCCTCGACGGCCTTGCGCGGCTCGGTGTATTCGACTTCCTCCACGCCATCGGTCGCGAGGAAAGCGACGCGCTTACCGCTGATAGAGGTGGGCATCTGTCGATTCCCCTTTCACTCGGCGTACGCGTTTCGTGCTTCCCCGGACGGGGACGCGCAAACGTGCCGGCCGATCAGAAGAAACGAGCCTCGGCGGGGGCGCGGGCGTAAGCGGCGCCGCGGTTGACGAGTTCGCCCGCATACCAGGCGCCGAACACCGCACCGGCGAGCGCGATCAGTTCCACGACGAAGAGCCCTCCGCCGACGACCCGGTCCGGGCTGCTCATGCGCAGCATCAGAATGACCGCGAAGAGGATGAGGACACCCATGTTGGCCAGGCTCTGCAGCACGCCGAGCCGCTTGGCGCGGGTTCCGTTGGGCTGGAACATGAGATCGACGGCGCCCGCGATCGCGACCGCGATGCCGCCGATGAGACCGGCGACGATGTTCCAGTAACCGAGCGCGCCGATGATGGCGGGCGCGCCGCCGAGGGTCGCGAGATCGAAGAGCACGGCCATGGAGAAGAGGCCGAGCGGGAACATCACGAGCACGGGCTGGACCGCCTGCCCCGCTATCTTGAGTCGGCTCTCCATGCTGCTCGTCACCCTCCCCAGGCTGCTCATTCGTGCGGTCCCCGGTGGCCTACCCGGTCCCTGCCCGGGGCTAAACCCTTTCATCACGCTGCGGCCGAATTGCCCCATCGGGGTGGAGATACCGCTGGGGAGTGACGCGATCAGCTTGTACGCAATCTGCGATGTGGCAGGTTGCGTGGTGGCGGAGAGCCGCGTGGCGTGCTTCACTGAGAACGGCGGGTTCAGGTGCAATGCGCAACGGCACCCGGCGGCAACCGGGTGCCGTTGGTGCCTTCCGCCCGCGCGTCGCGGGCGGTGGGAAATTCTCTCTGCGCCCATCGTGTCCCGCCCCTCCTTTCCCCGCAAGGAATCAATAGGAGGAGTTCGTCATGCGCACCTGTGACTCAACGACCATTTCGTGCCATTAGCGGGCGCGGCCGCCGAGGAGCCCGACCGCCAGCCGGACGCCCGGGCGGCGCAGCGCGTGCGCCATCGACAGGTCACCCCGGCAGAACGCCTCGAAGGCCCGCCAGCCCAGCGGCGTGCTCATGGCCGCGTGCGTCAGCGCGCGCCGCCGGGAGAACACGTCGAGCAGCCGCCCGCCCGCCGCCATCTCCGGGGCGAGATGCCGCTCGATCAGGGCGTCGTACGCGGCGAGGTCGGCGGGCCCCTCGGCGCGGGCGGCAACCTGGCCGGCCCAGGTCCCGGAGCGCAGGGCATAGCTGATGCCCTCCCGCGTGTACGGCTCGAGCAGCCCGGCGGCATCGCCGGCGACCAGCACCCGGCCCCTGCGGACCGGGGCGTCCCGGTGCCGGCACCGCGTCAGGTGGCCGGAGTCGCGGACCACCCGCCGGCCCGAGAGGCCCAGCTGGGCGAGGAGCAGCGCCAGATACTCCTTGGTCTCGGCGCCCCGCCCCTTGGCCATGATGACCCCGACGGTCAGCTCGTCACCCTTCGGGAAGACCCAGCCGTACGAGCCTGGGCCCGCACCCCAGTCGAGCAGCACCCGCCCCTGCCACTCCGCCCGGTCCGCGGGCGTCGCCGCGAGCTCGACCTCCAGCCCGAGGTCCTGCTGGGCGAACGTGACCCCGACATGGCGCGAGCTGATCGCCGCGGACCCCTCAGCGCCGATGACCGTGCGCGCGGTGACCCGCGAGCCGTCGGCGAGCGTGACCACGGCCGCGTCGTCGTTCTGCTCCAGCGACTTGACCTGCGCGTTCTGCCGCACCTCGGCTCCGGCCTCGACGGCGGCCTTGGACCAGGCGAGGTCGAACTCGTCCCGGCGGACCAGCGTGAGGAACGGGCGGTCCGTGGCATGCCTGGTGAACGCGCGCCGGCCCTGGTCGGTGAAGGTGATGGCGGTGATGGTGTCCCGGGCCGGCACCGTGATCCGGGATTCCGCGATGCTCAGCGAGGTGCCGATCAGGCCGCCGCCGCAGGTCTTGTAGCGCGGATGCTCGGCCCGCTCCAGCACGACGGTGCACGCTCCGGCGGATGCCGCCGCCTCGGCCGCCGCGAGGCCGGCCGGCCCGCCTCCGATCACGGCCATGTCCCATTCCGGTACCACCAGCGGAGTCTATCCGGCTCCCGTTTCCACGGCCGGGGTGGCGCGCTCACTGCTGAACGCGCGGGCCGGGGGGCCTCGACAATGCGTGCCGGGCCCTCAGCGGAAGTCGAACTCCCCGCTCTTCACGGCGTCGGCGAAATGCGCCCACTCCTCGATCGAGAATTGCAGCGGGCGCTGCTGCGGGTTCTTGGAGTCGCGCACCAGGAAGCTATTGCCGACCTTGGCCACCTCGACACACGTGACGTTCCCGCACCGCCTCGCGCTGCGCCACGATATGTGGCGCTTCGCACTGTCTGCCATAACCACTCCTCCGTGACAGTTCCG
>CAKUMG010000131.1 GCA_934667465.1 uncultured Actinoplanes sp.
GGTTCAGGGCGAGCTGCTCGGTGAGCGCACGGGTAACCACGCCTGAGAGGGTACCGGGCGTTGGCAGGGTGCCCGCTGTATGCGGGCTGTGGATCACAGTCGCGGATCCACCGGTTCCGATTCGGTCGCGAGGATGGCGAAGACCAGCTCGTGTACGCGCCACAGCGCCGCGCCCTCCGCCAGCCGGTCCAGGGCGGCGAGGCCCAGGCCGTGCTCACGGAGCGCGAGCGAGCGCTTGCGGCCCAGCTGCCGCCCGCGCAGCCGCTCGAGCTGCTCCGGACGGGTGTATTCGGGCCCGTAGATGATCCGCAGGTATTCGCGGCCACGGCACTTCACGCCCGGCTGCACGAGCCGCCCGCCGGAGTCGGTGGCGCCCAGTCCGGCGTACGGCTTGACCACCATGCCCTCGCCCCCGGCCGCGGTGAGCGACAGCCACCAGTCGGTGGCCGCGGCCTCGGCGGCGGCGTCGTCGAGCTCCACCACCATCCGCCGGGTCGGCGTGAACAGTGCCGGATCGGCTGCGACCAGCTTGTCCCCGACGGCGAGGTGCCAGCCGTGGTCCTTGTCCTTGTGGCTCACGCCGGGCGCCGCGAGCACGGCGAACGGCGCGAGGGTCACCCCGGTCAGCCCCTCGGTCGGCCGCACGTAGGCGCGGTAGGCGGCCGAGAAGCCGTCGATCTCCTCCGTGCGCAGCCGCATGCGGGCCTGCAGCGAAGAGACGTCGAGCCCCCGGCCGGCGACCCGGTCGAGCACGCCCAGCGCCGCCGGGAGCGCGGCCCGCGCGGCGGCACCCACCCCGGCGTACCGTTCCCGGATCAGGCTGCCGGCCTTCGCCGACCACGGCAGCAGCTCGGTGTCGAGCAGCAGCCAGCCCTCCTCGAGCACGCCCGCCGCGACGGCCGCCGCCCGGACCCGGGACAGCAGCTCCTCGTTGCGGGCCGCGTCGAAGAACGGCCGGCCGGTCCGTGTCCAGATCGCGTCGCCCGTGCCGTCCACCGACACCCGGACCACCGCGCGCGAGCCCATGTGCTTCTCCTCGCACACGACCTTGGTGACGCCGGCCGCCCGCAGGTCGGCGAACGCCGTCGCCGGGTGCTCGAGATAGCCGTCGACCTGTGACGTGGAGCACGGCGCCATCGTCGGTGGCAACCACACCAGCGTCTCCGGGGCCAGCGCGAAGCGGCTCATCACCTCGAGCGCCGCGGCGGCGTTCTCGGCGGGGACGGTCGTGCGGCCGTACCCGTAGTCGATGTGGCGCCGGCCTGTCACGTCGGCCAGGTCGAGGCCGTGGTCGGCCCGCGAGGGTGCCGGGGGGACCAGCGGCTTCACCGGGGCGTAGTACTCCCGGGCGGCCGGCACCGACACCAGCTCCCGCGACGGCCAGCGCAGCGCCGTCAGCTTGCCGCCGAAGACGCAGCCGGTGTCGAGGCAGATGGTGTTGTTGATCCACTCGGGCTCGGGCGTCGGGACGTGGCCGTAGACGACGGCCGCCGAGCCGCGGTAGTCGCGTGCCCACGGGTAGCGCACCGGCAGCCCGTACTCGTCGGTCTCCCCGGTCGTCTCGCCGTAGAGCGCGAACGAGCGGACCCGCCCGGACGCGCGCCCCTGGTAGGCCTCCTTGAGCCCGGCGTGCGCGACGACCAGGTTGCCGCCGTCGAGCACGTAGTGGCTGACCAGCCCGTCGATGAACGTGCGCACCTCCTGCACGAACTCCGCCGGCTCGCGCGCCAGCTGCTCGAGCGTCTCGGGCAGACCGTGGGTGAGCTGGACGTTGCGCCCGTTCAGCTTGCGGGCGAGCTTCTGCTCGTGGTTGCCCGGCACGCAGATCGCGGTGCCGGCCTTGACCATGCCCATGACCAGGCGCAGCACGCCGGGGGAGTCCGGGCCACGGTCGACCAGGTCGCCGACGAACACCGCCGTACGCCCCCCGGGGTGCACCGCGCCGTCGGCGGTCACGGCGTAGCCGAGCTCGGTCAGCAGCGCGCCCAGCTCCTCGCGGCAGCCGTGCACGTCACCGATGATGTCGAACGGGCCCGTCAGTTCCCGCTTGTCGTTGAACAGCTTCTCGTAGCGGATCGTCGCGCCGCCGATCTCCTCCACCCCGCGCAGCACGTGCACCTTGCGGAAACCCTCGCGGGCCAGCTGTCCGAGCGAGCGGCGCAGGTCACGGTGCATCCGGGTGAGCACCTGGCGCCCGAACGTGCGGTCGCTGCGGGCCTGGGTGCGCTCCCAGGCCAGCGACTCGGGAACGTCCAGCACCACGGCCACCGGCAGCACGTCGTGCTCGCGGGCCGTCTTGACCAGCGCGGCCCGGGCATGCGTCTGCAGGTTGGTGGCGTCGACGACGGTGAGCCGCCCGGCCGCGAGACGCTTGGCGGCCACGTAGTGCAGCACGTCGAACGCGTCGCGGTGCACCGACTGGTCGTTCTCGTCGTCGGAGACCAGCCCGCGGAAGTAGTCGGAGGAGAGCACCTGCGTGGGCAGGAAGTGCTCGCGCGCGAACGTGGACTTGCCGGATCCGGAGATGCCGACGAGCGCCACGAGGGCGAGCTCGGGGATGTCGATCTCGGTCATGCGCTCTCCTCCCGGGAGAAGACTGCCATCTGGGTCGGCGATCCGTGGGTCTCGTCGGGCTCGCCGATGCCGCTCAGTGCGACCGTGTAGCCGTACGCGGAGGCAGTCCGCTCCGTCCAATCGGCGAACTCCACGCGCGTCCACTCGAAGCGGTGGTCGCTGTGCCGCATGCCGGTCAACCCCTCGTAGAGCACGTTGTACTCGGCGTTCGGCGTGGTCAGCACGACGGTCGCCGGGCGGGCGTGCCCGAAGACGGACTCCTCGAGCGCCGGCAGCCGGGGCGGATCGATGTGCTCGACGACCTCCATGAGCACCGCCGCGTCGTAGCCGCGGAGCCGGTCGTCGCGGTAGGTCAGGGCCGACTGCCACAGCTTCACGCGGTCGCGCCGGCGCTCGGGCACCCGGTCCAGGTTCAGCCGCCGGTGGGCCAGCTCCAGCGCGCGCGACGAGACGTCCGTACCGACGATCTCGGTGTAACGCTTGTCCTTGATCAGACCGGTGAGCAGGGCGCCGCCACCGCAGCCGAGGTCCAGCACCCGGGTGGCACCGGACCCGGCGACCGCGGCCAGCACGGCGTCGCGCCGCTGACCCGCGAGCGACTGACGCCGGGCGACCGGCAGCTCGGCCTCCTCGTCGGCGACCGTGTCGGCCGGAGCGTCCACCGTGTCCGGGCCCTCCGGCTCGAGCCGGTCCAGCGCGGTGGCCGCCAGCGCGCGGCGGTGGGCCAGGTAGCGGCGGGTGATGAGCACCTTCTGCGGGTGACCGGCCAGCCAGCCCTCCCCGGCGCGCAGCAGCTTGTCGATCTCGTCCGGCGCGACCCAGTAGTGCTTCGCGTCGTCGAGGACGGGCAGCAGCACGTACAGGTGGTTGAGCGCGTCGGCGAGCCGCAGCGTCCCGCTCAGCGCGAGATCGACGTAGGCGCTGTCCCCGGCGAGCGGGTGATCCTCCGCGACGTCGTCGAGCGGCACCGGCCGTACGGTGACCTCCCAGCCCAGCGGCTCGAACAGGCCCGCGGCGTCGCCCTTGCAACGCAGCACCGGCACGCGGATCTCGAGCGGGATCGGGGTCTCCGCCAGCTCGGGCCGGTCCTTCGACTGCCCGCGCAGCGCGCTGCGGAAGACCTTCGCGAGGGCGCTCGCCAGCAGGCTCGAGGCGGCGTAGGGACGGTCGTTGACGTACTGGCCCAGCGTGAACGACGGGTCCGCCCGGCCCGCCCGGAGCCGCTGTGGATCGACGTCCAGCAGCAGAGCGGCCGTGCACCTGTCGGCGGTGGCGTCCGGATAGAGGACGTACGCCGTGCCGGTGGGCACGTCGAAGGAGTGCACCCGGTCGGGGTGCTTGACCAGCAGGTACCCGAGGTCCGTCGCGGGAGCCCGGGTGGTCGTCACGGTGAGCAGCACCCGTCGATGATCTCGTGGCGCGTACCCGGTTGCGAATGGATTTCCGCCCGGCCGCAATGATTCCGGGACCCGGAACCGTCGTAGAGATCGGGAGGTGGCCGTGACCTACGAGGAGTTCGCCGACAGCCGGCTGAGCGCGCTGCTGCGGTATGCCGTGATGCTGACCGGCGACCCGTACACCGCCGAGGACCTGGTGCAGGACACGATGGTCCGCGTCCAGCTCAACTGGAAGCGGGTCTCCCACAGCGACTCCCCGGACCGCTACGTGCGGCGGATGCTGACCAACCAGTTCATCGACCTGCGGCGCGGCTCCTGGTGGCGGCGCGTGCTGCTGCGGGCCGAGGCCGACCCGGCGGTGGCGGTGCCCACCGACCACGCGCACGACTCCGCCGAGCGGGACCGGGTGTGGGGCATGCTCGGCCGCCTGCCCAAGCGCCAGCGCGCGGCCCTCGTGCTGCGTTTCTACGAGGACATGTCCGACCAGGAGATCACCGACGTGCTCGGCTGCGCGGTCGGCACGGTCCGCTCGTCCGTCTCGCGGGCGCTCGCCACGCTCCGCACCGAGCTGGTGGAGGCCCGATGACCCCGAACCCGATCGAGGAGGAGCTGCGGGCGGCCTTCGCCCGCCACGAGCCGCAGACCCCGGCTCCCGGCCCGCTGCGTGCGAAGATCGAGACCGCTTTCGTACGCGCGAAGCGCCGCCGCACGCTCCGCCGCTGCGCCGGGGCAGCCGCCGCCCTGGTCCTCGTGACCGCTCCGGCGCCCGTCGTCCTGGAACGGCTCCGGTCCACCGGCACCCACACCAGCCCGGCGTCCCTGATGTCGGCGGCGCCGGCCCCCACCGTCGCCGGCCCGCTCGACGTCCTGCTGGTCGGCCGCGACGAGACCCTGCCCCGCGACCCCGACCGGCGCGGCGACACCGTCGTGCTCGCCCACGTGCCCGCCGACCGCTCGGCCGTCTATCTCGTGAGCTTCTCCCGCACGGGCGAGGTGCGCGGTGGCGACGGGCGCGAGGTCCGGCTGGCCGACACGCTCGAGGAGGACGCCGCGGCCCTGCCCGGCGTGATCGCCCAGCTGACCGGCGTCGACCTCGACGCGACCATCACGATGCGGCTCGACGCGCTCGGCAAGGTCCTCGCGACGACGGGGCCGGTCGAGGTGTGCCTGCCCGTCCCGGCCGACACCAGCCCGGACTCCGGCACCGGCTCCCGGGCCGCGGCCGACCGCCGCGCGTTCGAGGCCGGCTGCCAGCCGATCGGCGAGGACGACGTGACGCAGCTCTTCCGCGCCCGGTACGGCATGGAGCACGGCGTCCACGACCGGGACCGCAACGTCCAGCGGTTCCTGCGCGCGCTGGTCTCGAAGACCGCGGCGGACGGCACTCTCACCGATCCCGTGCGCGTCGCCGGGCTCGTGACGGCCGCCGGCGACGGTCTCGCGGTGGACGGTGACCCGGCCGTCCTGCTGACCGCGGCGGGCGCCCTGAGCTCCGCCGAGATCGTCGGGGTGAACCAGGTGGCCGCCACGGCCGACCGGGAGCTCTATCCCGGCACGGGCCCGGGGCTCTACGCGGCGATCCGCGACGACGAGCTGGCCGGATGGGCCCGCGCCCACCCGGACCACCTGCTCGAATAGGGGCTTCTCCCGGCCGGTGCAGCGGGGGCGCATCGGCCGGGAGGAGGTTTGTCAGCGGTAGTCGTCGTCCAGCTCGACCACGCGCTCCTGCTCGTGGGCGTCCCACTCGGACGCCTCGATCGCCGGTGAGGCCTCCAGCTCCTCCCGCTCGGGAGCCGTCCAGCCGGGGGCTGCCTCGGCGGCCTGTTCGGCGGCGTCCGCCTCGGGTGCTTCGAGGTCGAGCTCGTAGTCCGGGTACGTCATCGCGACTCCCTCTCGCAGATACGGGCCTGGCCCCTTCCATGTTCCTCCGTCCCCCGTACCGCCGGAGGGCAAACAGCCCGCTTGTGTAACGGGCCGATTACCGCACCCTGGACCACCTGCGGAATACTGCATCGCAGGCGGGCGCGATCATCGGCCCCGGCCGTGGTCCGCGTCGTCCCGCAGAGCTTGCCGTCCTTCACGATCCGTCAGTCACGATCAAGGAGCGCTCCCGATGCCCATCGCTTCCCCCGAGGTCTACGCCGAGATGCTCGACCGCGCCAAGGCCGGCGCGTTCGCGTATCCCGCGATCAACGTCACCTCCTCGCAGACCCTCAACGCCGCCCTCGCGGGCTTCGCCGAGGCGGGGAGCGACGGCATCATCCAGATCTCCACCGGCGGCGCGGAGTACGCCTCCGGTCCCACGATCAAGAACATGGTCACCGGCGCGGTCGCCCTGGCCGAGTATGCGACCGAGGTGGCCAAGCACTACCCGGTCAACATCGCGCTGCACACCGACCACTGCCCCAAGGACAAGCTGGACAAGTACGTCCGCCCGCTGCTCGCGATCAGCAAGGAGCGCGTGGACAACGGCAAGGCGCCGCTGTTCCAGTCGCACATGTGGGACGGCTCGGCCGTGCCTGTCGACGAGAACCTCCAGATCGCCGAGGAGCTGCTGAGCCTGGCCGCCGCGGCGCACATCATCCTCGAGATCGAGGTCGGCGTCGTCGGTGGCGAGGAGGACGGTGTCGAGAACGCGATCAACGACAAGCTGTACTCGACGGTCGAGGACGGCCTGGCCACCGCCGCCGCGCTGGGCCTGGGCGAGAAGGGCCGCTACATGACGGCCCTGACGTTCGGCAACGTGCACGGCGTCTACAAGCCCGGCAACGTCAAGCTGCGCCCGGAGATCCTCAAGGAGATCCAGGACGCGGTCGGCGCCAAGTACGGCCGGGAGAAGCCGTTCGACCTGGTCTTCCACGGCGGCTCGGGCTCGCTGCTCTCGGAGATCCACGGCGCCCTGGACTTCGGCGTGGTCAAGATGAACATCGACACCGACACGCAGTACGCGTTCACCCGCCCGGTGGCCGACCACATGCTGCGCAACTACGAGGGCGTGCTCAAGGTGGACGGCGAGGTCGGCAACAAGAAGCAGTACGACCCGCGGGCCTGGGGCAAGCTGGCCGAGGCCGGCCTCGCGCAGCGCGTCGTCGAGGCCTGCGAGCACCTCCGCTCGAGCGGGACGACGTTCGGCAAGTGACCCTGCGCTGACGCGCGGATCGCGGCCGGTGCCCCTCGCGGGTATCGGCCGCGATCACGTTGCGACGTCACGCTCCGGGGTGGGTACCATCGTGCTCTGCTTTCCCGTGGAGGCGGTGATCTTGCTCGGCATCGAGGGGTACGACCCCGAGTGGAACCATGACGCGGTCGCCCTCGCCGCCGTCCACAGAGCACGGTTCACCCGGCTCATCGGCCGGAAGCTGCTTTCCGGCTGGCTCATGTGGGACCTGACCGAGCGCGGCTGGTTCGCCGACGGCCCGGTGATCCTCGGCTTTGGTGAGACAAACGTCGAGATTACCCACCGCAAGTTCGACGAGTGCGCGATCACCTGGGACAAGGTGGACATGAGCGCCCCGGTCGACTGGTACGCGACAGGCATCCAGCTCGACTGGCGGGCCGACCCGCACGCCGCCCTGCGCAACGCGCGCGGCAGGGTGCTGCGCGAGGTCAACATCATCGAGCGGGTGACAGTTGCCGAGTGGCGGCCGCGGGTGCTGCACGCGGTCGAGTTCCTGTTCGAGGGCGCGCGGCTCGCGGTCTACAACGCCATGGACGAGAACGGGCTCACCGACGTGCCCGAATGGGACCTGCCCGTCAACAACTGGCGCCGCGTGCGCGTGGCCTGACCCGTCGTCAGCGCCACTCGGTTGCCGGAATTACGACACGGGGGCGCTGAGGGCGGCCATCGCCTCGTCGAGTGAATCGGTGACCACGATCAGGTGCGACTGGTCACCGTGCGGGGAGCGGGCCAGCAGCGGGCGCAGCAGCTCCTCGACGGGCAGGGCCGACCAGTGCGCGACGCCCAGGAAGACGAACGCGCCGGAGGGCCCGTCGGTCCGGTAGAACGTCTTCGTCGCGGCCTGGAAGACCTCCTGCACCGTGCCGGCCCAGCCGGGGGCGAACACGATGCCGCCGCGGGCCAGCCGCAGGATCGAGTCCTCGCGGACGGCGTTGGAGAAGTACTTGCCGATCTGCCCGGCGAAGAGGTTCGCCGGCTCGTGCCCGTAGAGCCAGGTGGGGAGCGCCAGGCCGCCGTGGATCATGCGGGCGGCCACGTCGGTCGCGGTGCGGGCCGGCGCGGGGAAGAGCCGCCGGACGGCCAGCGCGGCCGCGGTGAACGGGTCGTGGTCGTTGAAGTCCGGGGTCGCCGACAGCAGGCCGATCGCCTCGGTCAGCTCGGACTCGGCATGGGCGGCGAAATAGGCGCCCAGGTTGGCGGCCTCCATGACGCCCGGCCCGCCGCCGGTCACGATCAGCCGGCCGTCGCCCGCGAGGCGATGGGCCAGATTGGCTGCCATCCGGTACGGCTCGGAACCGCGCGGCGCGGCGTGCCCGCCCATGATCCCCACGGCGCCGCGCTCGTCGTGCTCGGCTGACCACGCGGCGAGCGCCTTGGCCAGCGCGTTGTCGATACCGGCGTCGTGCAGCCGCTGCGCGATCGCCTCGCGCAGATCGGGCGTCGCGCCGCCGTGCTCGACGAAGTGCCGGTAGACCAGGGTGTCGAACATGCCCGCGAAGCCGTGCTCGGCGAACCCGAAGGACAGGTCGTCCGGCGTGTAGAGCAGTGCCGGATGGGTCGGATAGGGCCGGGCGTCGAACGGCGGGATCACGTGCGCGCCGCGCCGGATCACGTCGATCTCGGTCTCCGCATCGGCGAGCCGGCACCCCACGAACAGCGTGCCGGTGACGTCGACGCCGCGGAGATCCGGCGGCTCGAGGTCGAGGCGGAGGCCGAGAACGATCAGATTGGCCAGCGAGTTCTTCGCGACGTGCACGTCGAACTCGGCGCGCGACTCGATCTCGGACTCGGTCGCGTCGAAGGGCTGGTGAGGGTCGGCGAACACCACCGTAGGGTAGCGAGCGTGCGAAACGCGTCGGCATCGTTGTTCGGACTCGCCTACGGCGATTCCCTGGGCAAACCCACCGAATTTCAGACGTACGCGGCGATCGTGGCCGAATACGGCACGGACGGCCCCCGCGAGCTGGTCGGCGATCCGGCGCTCGTCACCGACGACACCCAGATGATGCTGGCCGTCGGCGAGGCGATGCGGGCGGCCGGCCCGCTGACCCCGGGCAGCTTCGAGCCGGTGCTGCGGCAGGCGTTCCTCGACTGGGCGAAGAGCCCCGACAACAACCGGGCGCCCGGCATGACCTGCCTGCGGGCCTGCGCGGAGCTGTCGGAGGGCAAGCGCTGGCAGGAGGCGACCCAGGCGGGCTCCAAGGGCTGCGGCGCCAACATGCGGGTCACCCCGCTCGGCCTGGCTCCGGGGCTGACCGAGGACCAGCGGGCCGGCGGCGCGCAACTGCAGGCCGGGCTCACCCACGGGCACCCGACCGGGCTCGCGGCGAGCGAGCTGACCGCGCTGGCCGTACGGTGGCTGCTCGATGGTCTTGATCCTGCTCTGCTGCTCTCCCGGCTGCGTGAGCGCTGTGCGAGCCAGCGCCTGGTGTACCGGGAGGAGTGGCTCGGGGATCTCTGGTTCCGTACTCCGGCGCGGTCGGGCTCCGAGTTCATCGCGCGCGGGTGGGACGAGACGGACGCGGCGCTGGCCCGGGTCGAGCAGGCGCTGCGCCGGGGCGACTTCGGCGGCGACCCCTGCCTGGCGACCGGCGAGGGGTGGATCGCGGAGGAGGCGCTGGCCACGGCGCTCTACTGCTATCTGATCTCGCCCTCGGATCCCGTGGCGGTGCTGGGGCGGGGCGCGGCCTCCTCCGGCGACTCGGACTCGATCGCGTGCCTGGCCGGGGCGTTCGCCGGGGCGGCGCTCGGCATGGACGCATGGCCCGCCGAGTGGCAGGAGCGGATCGAGTACGCCGACCGGCTGACCGCGCTCGGCGACGCCTGGGATCTTTAGGGC
>CAKUMG010000132.1 GCA_934667465.1 uncultured Actinoplanes sp.
CGACGGGACTGCCCAGGTTCGCGTTCAGGATGCCGGCGAGCGCCGTGTCGAGTTCGAGGAGCCCCTCGGTCACGGAGGCGACCTCCCGGAGCGTCGCCTCGATGACCGTCCATACCGGGCCGACCGGGATGGGCGCCTCGTTCGGCGGCTCGCTCTGCTTGCCGCGCGCGTAGCCGCCGACACCGGAGGCCAGCGAGATCGGGCCGGCCACGGGTGCCACCGGCGGGAACAGCGACAGCGCCCCGGTGATCATGGAAGTCCACGACAGGACCTCCACCTCGAAGGCCTGCCCGCCGGCGCCGGCATCGCCGTTCAGCCGGTTGACGCAGGTGTCCGCGATGGTCAGCAGGTACCGGAACGCGGTCACCACGCCCTCGTGCCACGCCTGCGGCGTCACGGCGAGCACCTGCGCGTACGCCTGCTGCTGTTCGGAGGCCGCCCGGAACTTCGCCAGGAAGTTCTCCTGGAACGCCGTGGCGGCAGCCCCGGTCCACTGCTTCTCGTTGATCAGATTGTCGACGTGCTGCATCCACTGGGAGTCGGCGTGCCGGAGCCGGGCGTAGACACTGGTCGGCGGCCCGTTCAGCCCCGCCACGACCGTGCTCCCCGGGCCGGCCGAGGTGCCGCCCAGCATGCCGACCATGATCGTGAAGGCGATCGGCTCGAGCTGATAGAACTCCTCGACCCGGGTACGCAGCGTCGCCAGGTCGCTCAGCACGATCCCCCACTGGTCCGCGAAGGTCTGCATCGCCGAAGCGGGATCGGAATGGCCACCGACCAGCGGATCCGTCCACAGCAGCGGGTCGGCGATGATGCTGTCGCCCGGCCCGAACGTGAGCTTGTTCGCCTGCAGCGTCTCGATGAACTTCTCGCGCGCCAGGCGTTCGATCTGGGTCAGCTTGGCCGGCATCTCGTCCGCCAGTGGCGGTGTCACCTGAGTCATCGCATCCTGCGGTCGTCGCAGCGCAAGATCGCCGGCGTCGGCCGCGCTTGACCACCCGGGAGAACGCGGATGGTCGCGCTGCGGCCTGGACCCGGCAGCCAGGCCGCGCGGAGAGCCCGGCCGGCACGGCGGCGGGCACGTGCCGGGTGGAAGGCGCGGCGGGAGCGCCCGTACGGGATCAGGCTTTGGCTTGCCGGGGTTTGAGGGTGTAGCTCAGCGCCACCACCCCGTCGATCAGCACGACGATGCCCCAGACGCGCATCGGGGACCACAGGGTCGGGTTGCGCAGCTCGCCGACGAGCAGGGCGAAGACCGCAAGAACCAGGGCGGCCATCGCGTACGCGGCCAGGTGCCGCAGCCATTGGTGACGCTCGAGGGTGGCGTGCGCGCGGCCGTGGCGGGGCGACGGCACGGGGGCCGGGCCGCCGGCGAAGCGGTGGGCGAAACGCACGTCGGCCCAGCGGATCAGCCGGTGACCGAAAACGACGGTGACGCCCAGGTAGATCGCGGCGAGGGAGTGGCCGAGGGCGGGTTCGGCGCCGCGGCGCAGGTCGACGACGGCGAGCGCCAGCAGGGCCACGTCGATGAGCGGGACCGCCAGCAGGAGCAGGGCGCTCAGGGTGCGCAGGCGCAGCAGGTAGCGGGCGGCGAGGCCGGCTCCCAGCAGCACCCAGAAACCGATCTCGCAGGCGATGATCGCGACGAGCATGGACGTCCCCCTGTTTTTCGCACGGTCGTGTCATATCCTTGGTAACACAGTCGTGCGAGAATGGGAACGTGCCGAAGGTTGTGGATCACGAGGAGCGCCGGCGGGAGCTGGCCGGGGCGGTGTGGCGGGTGCTGGCGCGCGACGGGGTCGCCGACGTGTCGATCCGGGGCGTGGCCGCGGAGTCGGGATGGTCGTCGGGGGCGTTGCGGCACTACTTCGCGACGCGGGGCGAGTTGCTCGCGTTCGCGTGCGAGGAGGTGATCGCGACGGTGACCACGCGGATCGAGACCCGGGAGCGGGAACTGGCCGGGCGCTCGGACCGGGAGGTCGCCGAGGCGCTGCTGCGCGAGACCATGCCGCTCGACGAGGAGCGGCATCTCGAGGCGACGATCGCGTTCTCGTTCCTGGCGCTCGGGCTCGGGGATCCGCGGCTGGCCGAGGTGCAGCGGCAGCACTTCGCGGCGGTGGCGGCGCTGTGCGAGGGGGTGGGCCTGGCCCTGGGCATCGCGCCGCGGCCGCTGCAGGCGGTGGTCGACGGGCTGACCCTGCAGGTGCTGGCCGGGCACCACGGGCCGGCCGAGGCGGCGGCTGAACTGGCCGCCTACCTCGACCGGGAGACGATCAGGCCGTCTCGGCCGGGACCGGCTCCGCGGACTCCGCCTTCCGGAGCCGCAGCCGGGTGATCGCGTGGCCGGAGATCTCGGTGACCTCCGCCGTGTGGCCGTCGATCGTCACGATCTCGCCGGGCTCGGTGGGGATGTGCCCCAGCTTCGCGAGGACCAGGCCCGCGACCGTGGTGTAGTCGCCGTCCTCGAGGTTCTCGATGTCGACGCCGATGTCCGGCAGGTCGTGCATCGGGAACGTGCCCGGCAGCAGCATCGCGCCGTCGTCCTCGTGGACCACCGACTGCACGTCGCGGTCGGTCTCGTCGTAGATCTCGCCGACGACCTCCTCGACCAGGTCCTCCATGGTGATGATGCCGTCGATCGCGCCGCGCTCGTCGACGACCATGGCCAGCTGCTGGCGCTGGGTGCGCATCTGCAGCATGGCGTCGGAGACCTTGAGCGTCTCCGGCAGGAACAACGGGGTGAACATGTGGTCGCTGACCACCCCCTGCTCGCCGATCAGGTCGCGCAGGTGGACCACGCCGAGCACGTCGTCGAGGCCGACCGGGCCGACCACCGGCGCGCGGGAGTGCCCGCCGGTCACCAGCCGGTCCAGGGCCTCCCTGGCGGGCAGGTCACCGGGCAGGACCATGACGTCGCGGCGCGGCACGAGGATCTCGCGCAGGATACGGTCCGCGATCTCGAACGCGCCCGAGATGATCGTGCGCTGCTCGGCCGAGAACTCCTGCTGCGCCTCGACCATGTCCCGGATCTCCTCGGGGCTGACCTCCTCGCGCCCGGCCTCGGGGTTGTTGCCCGTCAGCCGCACCACGACGTCGGTGGTCTTGCCGAGCAGCCAGATCGCCGGCCGCGACACCGTCGACAGCACGTCGAGCGGGCGCGCCACGAACAGCGCCCAGCCCTCGGCGCGCTGCATCGCGATCCGCTTGGGCGCCAGCTCACCCACCACGAGGGTGAAGAAAGTCAGGATGATGGTGACCACCACGATGGCCACCGGTTCTGCGGCGCCGCCGAGGAAGCCGAGCGGGCCCACCAGTGGCTTCGCCAGCGACACGGCCGCCGACGCCGAGGCCAGGAAGCCCGCCAGGGTGATGCCGATCTGGATGGTGGCCAGGAACCTGTTCGGGTCCCGCGCCAGCCGCGCCAGGGTCTTTCCGTGCTTGCTCTCGCGCTCCAGGCGCTGCAACTGACTCTCCCGCAGCGACACCAGCGCCATCTCGCTGCCCGCGAAGATCGCGTTCAGCAGCACCAGCACCACGACGAGGACGATCTGCCAACCGATACCGCCCACGGCGGAACCTCAACTCCTCACAAAGACGATGAAGCGGCGACGCTACAGGGGCAACCTGACAACGTTCACAGGGAATCGACGCGCATCTCGCCGAGTTCGGACCAGTCGTCCTGATCGACGCTCTGGCTGACGATCTTAGGAGTGCTGAGCAGGTACGGCGGGAGGTCGCGCTGCGCCTGCCGGAAGTGCTCGGAGCCGACGTGCGCGGCCCCCGCGTCGCCGTCCCGGAACGCCTCGACCAGGACATATTCGTCCGGGTTGTCGAGGCTGCGCGACCAGTCGAACCACAGGCAGCCCGGCTCGCCGCGGGTGGCCCGGGTGAACGGGCCCGCGATCTCCGGCCACCGGTCCGCGTGCTCACTCTTGATCAGAAACTTCGCCGTAATGAATATCATCTGGCCGGGGTACCCCGGTCTTTCATGATCAACACGCCTGGGAAATAGCTGGTCCGGGCGGGTGGCGTGCGGTTGACTGGGCGCCGACCAGATGCTCACGGAGGGAGAGGGCGCTGCCTCGGGAGACCGGACGCAAGGTCATCGCGTCGAACAAGAAGGCCCGGCACGACTACGAGGTGCTCAGGACGTACGAGGCCGGCCTCGTGCTGGCGGGCACCGAGGTCAAGTCGCTGCGCGCCGGATACGCGTCGCTGGTCGACGCGTTCGCCGGCGAGCACGAGGGCGAGCTGCTGCTCTACAACCTGCACATCGCCGAGTACGGGTTCGGGTCGTGGACCAACCACGCGCCCCGGCGCACCCGCAAGCTGCTGCTGCACCGCCTCGAGATCGACCGGATCCTCGACAAGCTGCGCGAACCCGGCAACACCCTGGTGCCGCTGTCGCTCTACTTCAACGAGGGCTGGGCCAAGGTCGAGCTGGCGCTGGCGCGCGGCCGCCGCGAGTACGACAAGCGGCAGGCGATCGCCAAGCGCGACGCCGACAAGGAGATCGCCCGCGCCCTCGGCCGCGCCCTCAAGGGCCGCGGGGGTCACTCCCGCGGGTGAATCTGTGAGACCCTCGGGGGCGTGACGGCTGTCGATCTCTGGCAACGCGCCCGCGAGCACGGATCCCCGCTGGTCTCGGGCGTGGACGCGAGCGGGCTCGTCGAGGTCACGTTCGTCTGGCGCGGCGAGGCGGAGCGCGCCGCGGTCGGCTGGGGCGTCCGCAACGAGCTGACCCGCGCGCCCGGCACCGACATCTGGCACGGCACGTTCCGCTGGCCGGCCCGGATGCGCACCATCTACTTCGTGACCCACCTGCCGCCCGGCGACTACACCTACCCGTACGACCCCTCCGGCACCGGGCCCGCCCACATCGACCCGCTCAACCCGGCGCGCATGCTCTTCCCCGCCGACCCGGGCGACCCCACCGACCGCGACGGCTGGGTGTCGACGCTCACGCTGCCCCACGCCCCCGAGGAGACCTGGTCCCGCCCGCAACCCGGCGTCCCCGCGGGCACGATCGTCGAGGCGGTGACCCTCGGCGACCACCGCGTCTCCGTGTACGTGCCGCCGGGCGGGCGCCGCACCGGCGGCCCCGCCCTCGTGGTCTTCGACGGCTACCTGGGCCGCACGGTCATGGGCATCCCCGCGACCCTCGACAACCTCACCGCCGCCGGCCGCATCCCCCCGCTGACCGCGTTCTTCGTCCACGGCACCGACGCCACCCGCGACAAGGACCTCTCCCCGGACAACGCGGCCACCACCACCTTCGTCAGCCGCGACCTGATGTCCTGGGCCCGCCGCGAGTTCGGCACCAGCCCCTACCCCCGCGACAACGCCGTCGCCGGCTGCTCCCTCGGCGGCCTCGCCGCGGCCCACATCGCCCTGAGCGCCCCCGACGTCTTCGGCGGCGTCATCAGCCAGTCCGGCAGCTTCTGGTGGCCCGCCCCGGAACACGGCGCCCCGGAATGGCTCACCCGCGAATACGCCCGCCGCCCCCACGCCGGCCTGCGCTTCTACCTCGACGTCGGCAGCCGCGAACACTTCACCGTCGGCCCGGGCGCCCCCACCCAGCTCGACGCCAGCCGCCACCTCCGCGACGTCCTGCGCCGCCGCGGCTACCCGGTCACCTACGCCGAATACGACGGCTGGCACGACTACGTCAACTGGCGCACCGGCTTCGCCGACGGGGTCCTGGCGCTGTTCGGCAAGTCAACATCCTGATCTCGTACGAGCGCTCCCGCCGCCCCGCCCCGTCACACGTGCCCCGCCGCCGCGGTGGCCGGGCTCTCCGCGCGGCCTGGCTGCCGGGTCCAGGCCGCAGCGCGACCATCCGCGTCCACCCAGGTGGTCACGCGCAGCGCTGGTCACAGCGCGTCTTGCTGGGTGTCGTTCCCTAGCGTGGTGTTCCCGGCGGCGTCGCCCGGGCGACGGTTGTTGTCGAGCGTGGTGATGAAGGTTCTGCAGGTGTCATGGCAGACTGTCAGGGCGGCCGGGCTGATCATCACGGCGCCGTCGCGCAGGTGAACCCCGATGCTGCGTAACGGGCGCCGGAGTTCCATCCGTCTACCGTCCTTCTTCGGTTGTAGCTGGTTGTCCGTGAAGCGTCCGAGTCCGTGAGCGATCGCGTTGCGGACCAGGAAACACGCCTCCAGCGGGTCCGCGCTGTCGAGCAGGGTGACATCGACGCCGTGCCTGTCGTTCAGCCCCTTCTTGACCTGCGCCCAGTTGGCGGGCGCCTTGTCCTGGGTTCCGTCGTCGAGGTGACGCAGAAGGCTTTCGGCATGGATCTCGGTGATGCTCACCAGGCGCAGCCAGCAAGCGGCCAGGTCCGCTGCCGTGGTGCCGGCGACGCTCACGTCGCGACGTCCGTGCCGGGACCGGCCGGCTGTCCGCTGGGTCATCAGGGCCTGGTGCCGGGTGTAGGTGACGGCCAGTTCGGCCAGGGCGTCCTCGGTGATGGCCAGCATGACGGGGCCGAGGGTCATCGCGCGCCCAGGATCGCCGCGTGCAGGCCGCCCTCGTCACGGACCGCGTCGTACATGTCGCCGGGGACCGCCCGGTGATCGCGGAGGCGGCGTAGTGCCGTGAGGTACCAGCAGGCCAGCGCCGACGGTTCCTTGTCGAGCGCGAGGGCGAGTTTCTCGCCGGCGATCCGGTTCACGCCGGCGAGTGCCAGCGCCGCCTCGGCCCGGACCGCGGGTTCGGTCTGGTGCTTGTAGTGGTTCTGCACCCAGTCCACCAGCGGTGACTCCGTCAGCAGGCCCATGTCGCTGATGGCCCGGATCAGGCAGATGCGCTGCCAGTTGCTGAGGTTCGCCCGGTCGATGACGTCGGTGATCACGCTGATCACCGCAGACCGGTCCACCGGGATCATGGCTTGCAGGTACAGCAGCGCGTACGGGGTGGTGGATCCGACGTACCTGACGATGTCCGCGATCTGCGGCAGGACGGAGCCGGCCTCCAGCACCGTGGCGTCGGCGAGCCGGAGCAGCGACCGCCGGATGGACCGGGTGCCGAGCCTGTCGATACCGCGCAGATCCGTCATGCCCTCCGGCACCGGCTCGCCGTCGGCCGACGCCACGAGCGAGCGTAGCGTTTCCAACGCCCACTGGGGATCGGTGTCACGGGCTCCTTCGGTGTAGTCGGCCACCAGGTCGACCGGGTCGTGGTTCCCGCCGGACGTAGGCGGGTTGTCGTCGACCTGGCTGAGGAAGTTCAGCGAGCGAAGGAAGCCGCGCCGGCACCCAGCTCGGCTGCTCCCGGTACATCCGGGATCAACATCTCCTGCGCCGAGGCTTCGGCGCGTACCGCTTCCTCGAGGTTGAGGCGCGAGAAGACATCGACCGGGATGCTCTGCATAACGGACATGAAATCACGGCGCCATGGGCTGACACGGCCCGGCGGCTCGCGGCGCACGTGCCGGCACGATGAGCGTTCTGGCCACGATGATGTGCGGCCATGGCCCGGCTGGCGGGTGAGGTGTCGGCCGGATCGATCGGGTCGCGCGCTCCGCGTTGCTCAGGCCGAGCAGACGGAAGATTGACGGCGCGGGCGGCGATGTGGAGATCGATCAGTGAGCCGTCAGCGGACACCAGCCCGTGCTGCCGGTCAGATGGTGACCGGCAGCAGGCCATCTCGACGGAACTCCCCCGGATAAGGAGGAAGGCATCCGGAGGCCGACCCCCGATTCACAGCGCGAGGTTCATCGACGCCCGGCTACGTCGTCTACGCGCACACGGTCAGCGATCGGTAAGCGTGGCACGACTACGCCGACTGGCGCACCGGCTCCGCCGGCGGGGTGCTCTCGCTGGTCGGCGGGCGGCCGAACCACCTGTCCAGGGCCTCGCTGAGCCCCTCGTCGTCGCCGCCGGATGAGACCCAGGCGACGTGGCCGTCGGGGCGGACCAGCATGGGTGGGCCGTCCGAGGAGAGGGAGTCCACGCGGGAGTCGGGGGCGTGGTTGAGCAGGGCGCCGCGGCCGGACGGGAGGGTGAGGCCGGGGACGAAGCGGCCGAGCTGCGGGTCGTCGCCGCCCAGGTCGTAGCGGGTGTCGAGGCCGGTGAGGATCTCGGCCAGGGCGAGGGTGCCGGCGGGGTGGGATGCGACCCGGGTGAGCAGGTCGGTGACCGGTTGCGGCAGGTCACCGAGGAGTGCCTGCGCGCGGGTGTTGGCCAGCACCCGGGCACCGGCGGCGTGCCGTTCGGTGTGGTAGCTGGTGAGCAGGACGGGCGGTGCCGTGCCGCGAACCGTTGCGGCCAGTTTCCAGCCCAGGTTGACGGCGTCGTCGAGGGCCACGTTGATGCCCGCCGAGCCGGCCGGTGGGTGGATGTGGGCCGCGTCGCCGGCCAGCACGACGTTGCCGCGGACGTAGTCGGTGGCCTGGCGGGCGGCGTCGCCGAAGCGGGTCAGCCAGCGCGGGGAGTGCAGGGCCACGGGGCGGCCGAGCGCCTGTTCCACGGCGGCGGACAGCAGGTCGGGGGTGACTTCGGTGTGGGGGTCGCCGGGGTCGGGGGCGACGATCCGCACGTGGCCGGGGCGCGGGATCACGAACACCGCGCCGCCGGGGCCGGTGCTGACGCCGTACGGGAGGAGGTCTGTTGTTTCGACGTCGCCGAGCAGCGAGAACCGGGTGGCGGCGGTCCCGGGGAACGCGATGCCCGCCTGTTTGCGTACCGTGCTCGAGCAGGTCGAGGGAGCGCGCGTTGAGCGTGAAGCTGCGGCAGTGATCCGGGCGCCGGGCGTCGCGCTCGATGACGACGGTGCCGACGCCGGCCAGCCGCAGCTCGCAGGCCAGCATCAGCCCGGCCGGTCCGGCGCCCACCACCAGTACCCCGGTCATGACGGCCAGCCCAGCGTGCCGTCCTGGATCTCCGCCACGGTCCGCCGGGTCCAGTCGAGCTCCGCCTCCAGGGCGTGCAGCGCGAACTCCCCCTCGATCATGAACAGTCGCGGGAGCTCTGCCGCCTCGGCCAGCACCTCCCGCATCCGCGCGGCCTGCCGCTCGAGATGGCCCGCCCGCTCGGTCAGGGCCTCCGCCGCACCCTGCGGTCCGAGCGCGCCCAGATAGGACACCGCCGCCAGGAACTTCGGATGCTCCGCCGCGGGGACCCGGATCAGCTCGTCGATCCACCGCACGAACTCCGCCTGCCCCCGCTCGGTGGGCGCGTACACGGTCCGTTCGGGACGCTTGCCGTCCTTCACGATCGCCACCTGCTCGATCCACCCGTGCTTGGCGAGGCTCTCCACCGTGTCGTAGAGCGACCCGGAGTTGAGCCTGTAGTTGCTGTCCTTGCCACGTTCCCGCAGCGTGGACGCCATCTCGTACGGATGCATCGACTTCTCCTGCAGCAACCCGAGGATCGCGAGCGCCAGGGTGTTCGCCACTTTTCGTCGCGCCACGTCATCACCGCTTCCTGTTAGTCGGTTCCGACTACATGAGTGAGACGTCAGGTCCACAAGAGATTCATCTCGTACGGGCTCGGGCACCGGCCCGGCGTCCCGCACGTTCCCGCCGCCGTGGTGGCCCGGCTCGCCTCGCGGTGTGGCCGCCGGGTAGGGGCCGCAGCGCGACCATCCGGGTTCGCCCGGGTGGTCACCGGTGTGCGGGGGCCGCGACAATGGCGGCGTGCCGGAGCTGGAGTGGGGCGAGGTCCGGGAGTGGTTCGATCCCGTGGGCAACGGCAGCGCGCCCGACGTCGTGGTCGAGGGCACCACACTGGACGACTGGCGTGAGCTGCTGGCGCTGGTCCGGGAGTCGGGCTGGCGCGCCGAGTACGAGGTGGACGGGGAGCGGTTCGCCGTCCCGGGCACGGCTGCGGAGCTGTTCGTGGCCGACGGGCTGCGGTCGTTGTGGGTGTGGCCGCTGCCGGACCTCGAGCTGATCGTGCGGGTGTGGGCGCCCGAGCTGATCCTCGGCGACGTGAGCCTGCACGAGTTGCAGGGGCAGGAGCGGCTCGACG